>NZ_JADDYG010000237.1:0-441 GCF_015163535.1 Vibrio sp. OPT46
ATGCCCTAACTGTTACGTATATTCAGACCGAGCCTTTTCCAAACAGTTCCATTTTTTTTCAAAAAATTTCTACTTAATGCTTTCTAGCTTCTTACACATCCGAAAGTAATAGAAAAATCGAGATGGATTACCAACTTGGCGAAGTTACTAACTTCTGTGTTTCTCATTTTATCTCCCCTAGAACCGAAGATGTATTTCATACTCTCTTCGCTCACTCCGAGCCGCCAACGCTATTGTTAGCGTTTCAATTGCGCTGGTCTGAGAAACTTGATCGTTTTCTTCTGACAAGCTTCACTGGAGTATTCGATTGAATTTCAAAAGATTAGATCACACCTTTTACTGTCTGGTCAGACCAATTGGTTAAAGTGTGATGTTAATCATTTGTTAATCTTAAGTTTCGGGAGTATATTTTCAAACAGTTGTTTAATACGAGTGATTAAA
>NZ_JADDYG010000238.1:0-759 GCF_015163535.1 Vibrio sp. OPT46
TCTGGCGCTGTATCGTTTCTGGTTTTTTCTTCTATTCTTTGAAACGCAATGACCGCGGTGTCTTCTCCGAAACTCTCTAGAATGCCCTTTAAACTATGAGCTAATAGATAGAGTTCTGACCAACATCTGCTTGCATATAGCTCATCTATACGCTCTATATCACTCGTGTGATCTTCAAGGTATGTAGAAAAAACAGTGACGATGAGATCTACGTCGTTATCCATGTATGTATTGAGAACATCAAAATTAATCATGTATACCCCTATTAAACGTTGAGGTAGAGGAATGTTTCGGATAATGAAGGCTTAGCCGAAGGTATGAATGGCATAACCAGTATTTGAGCAGAAATAGTTTGCTTGTCGCTTGAGATAAACTTACAAAAAGAAAGTCATTGTTAAAGATATTTTGACTTATATCCAAACGGCAATGGTCGAAATGTAGGGATGAAAAAACTTCAACTCGCGTGTTTTTAACACAAGTAGCAAAGGGGACGTTTCCAAGTAAAACGCCGAGTCGGTAAGTGTCTTGCAGTCCTAGTTTAAGGCTATCGTTACATACGGACGCCCGACGTTCGCCAACTTTGACTATTCCTTCAGTCAAGGCTAACTCTCCTCATTAAGTACAAGTATAAATTAGCAATCTAGTTGCATATTGGCAAGTGATCTGCGGCAAAAAAGGGACTCGCGTCCCTTTTGTATTACTAGCTTTGCTTAGAGTCCTGTTCTATTTGCTTCATAAGCTCGTTGGCTTTCTTCATAG
>NZ_JADDYG010000239.1:0-637 GCF_015163535.1 Vibrio sp. OPT46
TGGTTGCGCATGTGTGTGAGACATAACTTACTTCACGTCAAATTCAATAAAGCATGAAATATCGATAAAATAGAATAAAAAGTCAATATTAATGCTTATGTTGAACTATAAATTCATCAAATATTTGAAGTGAAGTTAATTTGATTGTTTTGTGGTCGAATGTTGGGTTAATGTTTCAATATGCGTTGAGTTTGGATGATTCACGAGCTTTCATAGTACATCTACAGGTGATCTAATCACTTGATTTCTGTCTGTTCTGCATAAAAAGCAGCGACATCACGAAGGTCTTCATCATTTAACATTTTTAACTGTGCTGCCATCATTTCTGCAAGTGGCCCTTTACGCTCACCGGCTTGATAAGATTTCATTGCATTGTAAAGGTACTGAGCATTTTGACCAGCAAGGCTTGGATAGGTGTTGTTCGTTGCGATGCCTGTAACACCGTGACAATAGACACAGCTAGGTGATTTGATTTTACCTTTATCAGCATCACCAAACGGCCCGGCATGGATAGCGGAAGAGAAAATAAAAGAGATTAGAAGTACAAATCTGAGCATGGAGGTTATCTATTCGCTAAAAATCATGCCGATACAATAAAGCTTCCCCTTAGGGGAAGCTCAATGATCAAAATCAAATT
>NZ_JADDYG010000023.1:0-10986 GCF_015163535.1 Vibrio sp. OPT46
AATGGGGCTTAGCACTGTTTAGTTAAGCCCCACTTTTGAAAGGAGTTGGTACCTATTTTATTCGTCAAAGAGAGCCTCAATTTGTTCATTGTCTAAGTCCCCTTTCCGACTTTTGAACCTATTAAAACCTTGTTTAACTGTTTCTTTAACTCTTGCTTTAACAGCGTTAAAAAAGTCCTTCCAGTCGATCTTGTAATCTGAGTCCAATGTGTATGCAATAATGCTAGGAATTGAAGATCGTGCAACGCTATCCAGAACAGCCATCTCTTGTGGTGTCGGTTCCGCCTCTTCTAAATGCAATTCAAAAACCTTGATCGTTATGTACCACTTCTCACTATCGTAGTGTACTAAGTCACTATCGAATTTCGAAAGGAGAAATTTAATCTCGTTAGAACTTAGTTTATAGGTAGGGAAACCAACGACAATGTTCATGAATTTTGCAGCCATACCATTGTCTATTATTTTTCTTCCTGGAATCTGGCTAGCACTACCCTTTCTGAGCTCGTTTTTGATGTGTGAAAAACTACAACGCTCTGTGAACTTAGCCCTAAGTTCGACTAGGGTGTGTTTTGCTGCTCTATCTGCAATCGTACTTGCTTCAGTTATACTGATTTTTTTGTTCCTATTTTGTTTTAGCAAAATTGCTGTTTTAAGTCTTCTGGCGTATAAGCCAGGGAAACCTTCTAAGTCACTGTAAGGGTAATCGTATGCTGATTCTAAACATTGTTCATACAGTTCCACCCAAGGGCTTTTTAACTCTTCTAGCTCTACAGTCATTGTGAACTCCACTTTCTATTGTTTATAGTCCATTTATAGCATATATCTAATTTTATTAACACAAAGCTGACTTAACATTTGCTATAATATATAATAGAATTCTTAGCAATATGGTTATTACCGCAATATAATAAATACAAAAGTAGTAAACCTTTGATTTAAGGTGATAAGAATGCCAAAAACCAAAAAGTTACTTATCTCTAGGCTGGCAGACATTGTTCAAAAGATTGAACTACTAGAGAATCCCAAACGCAACGCCCGAATTTTAGAGTTGGCACTAGGGCTAAATGGTGAGGGTCCACATACTCAAGCTCAGATTAAAGAATTTCTTGACGTGGAGTACCCAGAAGCAACTGTTAGTACCGAAAGAATCCGTGTCATCAAGAGTGTACTTGTAGATTCGTTTGGCAAGGAACTAGTTAAATCGTGGGATGAGTTTTTCGAAAATCTGTTTGATTACCTGTACTCTCAGGTCCCAATTGAAATTGGGCTACTTGCCCAACGCTTAGCCGATCCCAAATATCAGAGTTTTAACCCCAAGCTTGGACATCAAGAAGCATTTAGTGAAAAACCATTTAATGTTTTGGGGCTGATGAAAATCCTAGAGTTCAGACCAAAAGTCGACACGAGACAACTCAAAATTAAGAGGCTCTATTTTGAGTTCAATGACACACGTATAAAGGGTCGTGAGAGAAATACTAAAGAGTCTACGCTTTTCCTTATTCCAAACAACTTTAACGTTAAGTTAGAAAACCTTCTTAACCACGCAGAACGAGCTGTAAAGTTCAATGGGATGATACAAGAGCAAATCTTACTACCTCTCATGCCTAAAAAGCTGCCTGTACATAAAAGAGAGGAATTAGCTCACTCTTTGCTTATCTGTCATAAGGATTTCATGTGGCTAGATGAGCGATTAGGCTACTTGACCCTAACTAACTCTTTAGATAATAGGATTACAAGATTTGCAGCTAAGATTTTTAAAGTTGTTGATGAGATTTCAATTGCCCTATTTTCATGCCAAATATCAAGAGCAGTACGGGCCCAAGCTCGCGCATTAAGAAGTGACTCAGATTTAGAGTTTCTACAAGAGCGCTCAAATTTATTGAATAATGTCTCTTATGGTTCTGACATACCTTTCAAAGTGCAAGACGCTTTAATGTATTTCGTTAGAGCGGGATTATGCACGATTGATGAGAGCAATACTCTTCGTCCTACTGAGCTGTTACTGGATAACGTTGATGTTTCTCTTCGTCGTTCAGAAGAAATAATGATGGACGTACTAAAGAATGCACCAAACCAAACGTTAAGTAACTCTGAATTCCGCGAGAAAAGCATAAAAGAGATATCTGAGAGGACAGCAAAGCTGTATGACGAACGTTTTGAAGATTTTATTGCTAAGGACATTATTCTTAAGAAAGACCAGCTCGTGCTTTTTAATAGGGATAGCGTTGACTCTTTAAAGAGATGCACTAGAAGCGCTATTGAATCTCAAAGAAGCATTTATAAAGGCGCTCGACAACCTCTTTATCTAAGACTAATTGAACTTGCCAGTTTATATATTGAACGAGCCAAGAAAGCTAACGCTTCAATTGCATCTAATCGTACACAGTTGAGAAAAGCTAAGGCAGATAAGAAGGTGAAGCTTGAGAAAATCGAATCTCTTGAATCAACCTCTTCTGACTTACGTTTGTTAAAAGCAGAGTGCTCTGATTTCTCGTTAAGAGTTGATAAGTTACAAGAGGAACTGCAACGATTAAACAGAAAAGTTTCTCAGTATGAAAAGGCAGGTGAATCTAGGAGATCTTTGTTGAACTCAGAACTTGAAAGGATTCATATTGCTGAAAGACACATGTCATTCTGCGAGCGATTGCTAACTACAAGAGACTCAATTTATGAAAAATCAATTCAAATCGTTGTCGATGAGCTTTGTTCTACTCTGATGTCACTCAAAAGTAGTGAGGTTGATGAAGAAATACTCAAATCCAAGTCAGACGTTGCTATTAACGATGTTCTCGGCTCAATTCTAAACAGAGTTGAAGGCATCGATTCTGAGTTTTCTAATGATCTCGAGAAGCTTAAATTTACTGATATTCTAATCTACCGTGTGATATCAGATTCGATTTCCTTACTCGATAGACTCGACTCTGAGCTACCAGAACCAAATGATAAATTTTCAGATTTGATATTGAATTTGATTTTGGAGTTACCTGAGGATTCCGATGGTAATAGGAGCACTACGTATAGCGAGTTTAAATCAGCTTTAATCGAAAGAGCTATCGCTGACGAAAGAAACCATGCTGTTGGCCACTTCAACCAACATAATAGCTATAGCCCCCTCTTTGTTCGTGTGAGAAAAGCGGAATACTCGTACGTAGGTACTGAAGCTTCTAAGCATGCTGACTTTGAGTATATATAACTAAGAGATCAGGAGTACAAATGCTAAAGATTTTTAACAAATTTATGATGTTACTTGCCCTATTTGCTACCGTAAGTTTGGTGTCATCAGTTGTTGAAGGAAATGCAGTCTTAGTCTTTATGACGTCGGCATTTGTACTTGGTTTGCTATGCATCATTCATAAGTTCAAAGGTGGAGTACTATCTCCTACCCTCTTAAAGGCCGTTGAGGTTGCAGTGGTAATTGTATCTATTGGATGTTTGCTTACAGCTCCTCCCGGCGAGGGATTTTACGTTTTAGCTTGGTTATGGACGACCGTGTTTTTCACGCTGTATAAAAAGGCCGATACTCATGTCTAATTCATTAAGCAAAAAAGTTAACATACGTGGGCCAAATAACTACCAGTTTTTAAAGTGGATTCTGGATGCTAACGATAATTTTTTGGCACTTAACCACTGCAATGACCCGGATGGTTTTCGTACAACATCTAAAGCAATTCAATCTCAGCTTAATAAAATTGATGAAACGGATGTACAGAAGATTCGGTCTACTTTCATGCAATTATTGGTTTTCTTTCCAGAGTCTAGAGTAGATAAGTTCGTCGGTTTGTTTCATGCTGCGAAATCTCGTGATAAAACTTCAACAACCACAATGGCACTGTCTAAGCTTACCAAAAAAAGGTTTGATTCCTTATGTAAGAGAGTAGCTAAGTCTTCAACGAATGATGAGTTTTTAAATCTGCTACTCGATTTAGCGGAGACAGAATATGGGTTGGATGAAAGTAACATGAGGTAGTGGTTTGGTAGGGCCCATATTACTATTCATATTAGAAAATAAAGCAGCTACGATAGCTGCTTTAATTTAAAAATTAATAGTTAAAAAACTGGGATTGTTGACTATGAATGCTATGTAAGAGCTTATCACTATATATGGCCCCAGTGGATACTGCCCTCTCGTTCCTCTTATGTATGTTATGACGATGAACACAAACATAAAGAGTATTGTGAGCATTGTTATCTCTACGCCAGCCCAAGCCCCTATACCAGCCCCCAGCCTTAAATCACCATTTGCCATTCCAATATTTTTGTAAAGCACTTTATGCATAGTATTGAAAAGGTAAAGAAGCCCATACCCTAATAAAGCACCGCTAAGCGATTCTTCGGAAGATAGATAGCCATACTCTGTACAAGCCAGAACCAAACCAGACCATAAAATGAAATTTGTTAGTTTTTCTGGTAGAAATTGACTCGCTAGGTCAACCAAAAACGCCATTGCTGTTAGGCAAAAGAAAATGAGCATTAAAAGAAACTGCTCAAATGAAGTTGCTATTTGGTATAGAGTCACCGTTGAAGCGGCTACGGTAATTTCTAATACAAATACCTCTTTATAAGTTTGGTTGTTTCCCTTCAGGCCACCAGCAATGCAGGAGAAAGGTACCCAGTATCCAACACTTTTGCATAAGCTAGTGAAGTCAAACCGTCCTTCACGGTTACTTGGTTCTAAAGAGTATTCAGGATAATAGGTGATGAGATCATTTCTGATCTCATCTTCTTCAATTTGTGGCAGTAATCCAGCTATGACATAAGTGATCTTTGCAATGAGACTACCAGTAATTACCAGGAACAGATAAGAAATCATTGTTATCTTGTAATCTCCATAGTTTCTTGCTCTTTGGAGTTCATATCAGAACGCGAACCATCACCTCTTCGCAATGTTGCTCTCCATGGCTTATCCAAATCAATCTCCGTTTTTAAAGGAGTACTAATTTCAGTTAGATTCTCAAATGCTTTAGCTACGAAGTAGCTGTATGGCTCACGTTGATTCTTCTTCGCTGTTCGAGGCATTTCTTTTGCAGCTTGTATTTCACGTTCTGCTACCAAACCAGCTGCTGCAGATTTTAAACTTGAAATCTTTAAGGACTTTTGTGTCCCATCTAGTGGGTCTTCATACAGTAGATTTTGTCTACTACTAGGGTCATTCTCAATAATACCTTTCTCTTTAAGATCGTTAACTACCTTCCTTACTCCAGTTTCGTGCAGTCTGGTAGCAACTTTGTTGTAGTATTTAGATAGTTCACCTGTATTACCCACAGGGCTATTCCATATGCCGAAAAGAGCTTGCCTAAGCGTATCCTCAGGTATTTGACGTTTTTCAATAGCGTCCTTTAGACAAATTCGACTAAAGTATATAGGGTCATTAGCGCCCTTAATTGGGCTTGAAGGCGTGGTAAGATATTCATGTACCTTTGCGTGTAGCTTTTTATCAAGAGCAGAAAATTTCGTCACGTAGCCTTGCTCATTGCGTGTAGATTCGATCATCATCCCCACTCTAGCTTCAGTCGCCAACCAATTGCCTATTTCACTAGCTTTAGATGCATATTCTTGTTTAGCTAAGTTGTCTTCAGGTTTTTTTATTGATACCAATACTTCAAGTGCTTTTTGAGTTAGCTCTTTGGTATCTGATTCTGGAGATGTCTTTGATGCGTATAGGAAGGCTGCTTTCTTTTGTATAGCTGACTGTCCTTTGTCGCCTACAAGTTCATTAGCAAGTTTCACATAAGCTTTTACATCAGGATTATCATCGAAGTCGAAGTCATTAATATTGACCTTTGTTGTCTCCGAGAATGTTTTGGTTACAACCTGGATAGGCTCCTCTGATTGGTTAGTCACTTCTACTTTATGTGGTGTCTCAATTCTACTTGTAACGTCATGGACGTCTATGGCATTTTTGGCTGCACTCTCAGCTATGTTTGTAAGTAGTCCAGTAAGATGGGCCACACTCTCCTTATCTGAGGATTTGAGTGACTGAAGTACTTTTAAAAGTTCCTTTTCTATCTCACTTTGGTGTTGTCCATTTCTGGATTCATCCTTTATCTCGTTTGCAGGAGCTGTATTTTCTATGTCAGGGCTTGTTGTGTCTTTTGACGGTATCGCATCTGAGGATGTCTGTTCACTATTAGGGTTATAGGAAGAGGAAGTACCATCAAGGTCTGGTGCAACATCTAGGTTCGCATTAAAGTTTTGGTTCTCAGAAAGCGCAATTTCCTCAAACATTTCGACTTGCGCCTGGATTGAGTTTGCGGCTCGTTGTTCATTCCAAGCTTTCTGCTTAGATTTATCGAATATAGACGTTAATTGTTCTGTTGTTGGCACATTAACATCTGGAGCTTCTACGTCTACTAAAGGTAAATCGATTTCACTTCTAACATTCAAAGTAGAGGCTTCTACAGTGGTTGTTGATTTCCAATATTTCGAACTATCGGCCCAGGCACCTACCGTCGTAAAGCTTGAAATTCCAACAAAAGTATCTTTTGGTGTGAACTGGTCACTAAAGTTAATACTTGTAGCATTTAGTTCATCTAACACTAGCTGACTTAATGATTTTGCCCCAGTATTAGTTTTTATTACTTGTTCATCGCTGTTTGGTGGTCTTGTTGTAGAGTTGACAAGCACATCTGTCGTTCTATCAATCTTCTCCATAGATTGCTCAGCCAAGGAACGCTCGCCTACCCCTGTAGTTTTCTGATGCTTAAGATCCAGTCCATCGGACTTGGGGTCAACTTGACCCAATTCAATACTTACGTCATTGATTGTCGTATCTATACTGTGTCTTTCTGCTTGACTTACAGATGATGGCTGTTCGTTAGATACGGATTGGACTTCCACTTCTTGGTCAGCTAACTCAAACAAATCTATTGTGCCCTGGTTTTCAACATGTTCTGAGCCAGCAACACTAATGGTTTGCTCTTCCTCATCTATGCCGAAATCATCAAGACCCCATTCAACGTCTTCCATACCTGAAAAATCAGGCATATCGCTCTCTAATGGGTCGATTGTTGAGGGTTTAAACGATGGGGCGTCAAGTTCAGATAATTCATCCAACCAGTCATCTGCATTATCGAGTAATTCTGGGCTATCCGTTTCTGCCTCAACCTCAATGCTCTCTTCCAGGTTATGATTGCCGTGAGTGAGTTCATCGGACCAAGCGTCAGGGTTAGTCAGTTCTTGCTCGTGGTTTACAGGCTCGTTGTCTGTTTCTAGGTCAATAGCATCAACTATATTTTCTTTGAGCTGTTCTAACTGGGCTCCCTCTATTTCAGGTTCCAGTTCATTCATGTCAAGGTTAGCTAATGTGTCAATATCAAAGTTGAAATCATCGACAATGGGTTCTATTTCATGTGTGGTTTCAATAAGATCATGGTCCAAGCCTGTATATTGTTCTCTGAAATCAATATCGAAGCCACCATCGGCAGCAAGCTCTGCGAAGTTGGTACTATCTAAGGTTAATTCATTATCGTTATCTAAACCTTCTGTATGGGCGTTTTCGATGTTGTATAGCTCAATTAAGCTAAGAGTCTTTGTCGGCTCTCCAGTTGATGCATTAACCCAGCTACCCTCTTGGTTCAACATTATCGGGGTATCATTTGATATTGGGAGTTCGTACGTCCCCCAATCTGTTGAATCAATTTGTACTAAGCAGGTTTCTAGTTCTCGAGAAAGTTGACCAGGTTCCTCTTGCAGTGGTGCTTTTGGCTGCAATAGCGGTAAATCCACAGGGTCGATTGTTGTTGATATAGGCGTTTCACCATGCTTTGAAATATAGTAAACGGTTGTAGGTATGGTGAATTTAGTGCCATTCAATGCGTCAATTTTATTCTCTGCAAGAGCCAATGAATCGAACTCATAGTTACCGTTTACAGCTCCATTAGGTGCAAATGATTTAACTGTGTAAGGTTTTGACTGCCGCTCAGCGGGTTCGATATAGAAGTTTTGATCTGCACTAGAAAAAGCAGATGTATCGATATCAATAATGTTTGGTTGAGAGCTGATTCTGTCAAGCTCATAAGCAACTTCATTACTGTCAATTTCTAATTCAGTTACTGGTTCAAGTTCGTTTGTCGTCGTACAATTTATTTTGATTGTCTGATTTGAGTTTTCGAGCTTTGCTTGTATCGACCTTGGGTCCACTAATGTAGACATTACTTCCGATACGCTGAGGCCGAATTCTTCCTCAAATGTCCTTGAAGTAGTTCTGTCTGGCTTACCATCTGCATCAATATCTCGTAATACAAAGTTATGATCAGTAAGCCACTGATAATTATTGTTACTAAAATATATTGATTCGACTACAGCGTTGATGTCTTGTGCAAGGTCTGCTCTGCTGTTGTATCTCGGTTGTTTCAGCCCTTTACTACCTCCGATAACAAGCTCACCATCTTCAGAAACTCTTATTGGTCTAGCAAATGTTCCCGTTTCATTCTCAACAAGCAAAACGACATCATGGGCCAATTGAATATCCCTAATATCGTTGTATGTATCTGCGGAAGTAAAAGGTACTTTTGATTCCTCGTCAAAGCATCTGTATGTTGAACCAACATATTCGAGAGCTTTGGTGTAAGCACTATCAAGGTTTTTTTCAGCTTGAGAAAACTTCTCATAAGCTATCTGAACTGCGTGTCCCTTTTCAATTTCTAGGTTTATTAAAATTTCTTTAGCGGTGTCTGCTTTCTCAATAGTTTGCCAATCTCCGTCGATGTGACGTTGTAGCGAATATGACACTATTCGTTCTATATTATGTTCATTAGGAGCTACGTTAGCTTCTTGAACAGGTAGCTCAGAGACTCGGTGATCTATTCGCTCTTGTTCTACGGATACTGCTTTTGGAGTTTCGAATTGCATTCCAACGGGAAAGCTAGTGGTTAGTAGGGTCCCATCGATGCCATATGCATCAAAGATATCAGTGAATTTATCTCTTTCTGCATCCAGAAATTTCCTGGGAGCGACATACTCTTTTGATGGTGTAGTATTGTTGCTTATTACCAGCTCTAACTGGTCTCCCATAACTTCTATAGCTTTATCATATTCAAAAATATCGAATAAATTATTGTAGTCTGTAGCCTTAATTGCAGTGGCTTCTGGAAGTACATCTAACTTTTCCCAATCAACGCTAAAGCTTTTTACCCCAAATTCGTCGTAAGCTTGAAGAGCGACCTTCGCGCCTGTATTCAAATTAAGAGCTCTAATCGAGTGTTCACTCGTAGGGGCTTTTAAAAAACAGTCATTATCTGAGGCGTTTAATAGGGGGTTGTTAGGGTAGTCCTGGCTGTACCGCTTTATTGCGTGAGAGATATTATTAGCAAACATCGCACAAACAACAGCAACATCTAAACCACGTTCCTTAGCGGCGATAAACAAAGACCCTCCATTAGCAAAGCCTTCACTCGTTATGATCGTTGTCTTAGGTGTAATATTGCCGAGTTGAACAAAATTGTTTTTCATGTCGTCATTCATGACTTCAAACATTTTGTTAGTGGGATTTTCTTTGTTCCAGGGAGAGCCATTATGGGCTAAGAACTGTAACCCTCTAGTCTCCTCCACATTAGGGCCCATTTGAATGCTAACCGCTGGTTGGTCGTATAAAGATGTTAGTCTCATCAGACCATGGAGTTCTGGATAGTTTAGTAAGGCCTCCAAATGTTTTTTTTGGATATAAGTGCCTTTTACGGAATCTTTAGTGAGTTCTGGTTTTTCGAAATTGGCATCAATTAAGGTTTTAACCTCGATCTCACGTTTAGCGTTAGCTTCAGCTATCTCTTGCATCTTCTGTTGATGCTTAAGCTCTGCTTCTTTTGCGGAGGCAGCTATTTTATCCGCTAGTTCTTTTTGACGAGTTTCGTGAGCAAGACGAGCTTGCTCAGCTGTTAGGTTTGCCTCGTTACCCAAAGGGGCACAAGGTAGACGTTCGCACCAGCCTTTGAAGTCAGGTTTAAAACTGATAAATGTAGAGTCTCGACCTATAAGCGAAATACCGACGGCAAGTGAGACCGTTGGCGTTATGTCACTCGGATTTTTGTCGTTGTAAAAAACCCTAATCCCAGCAGCAACCGACCATTCTGACTTTTTACCGCCTTTGTGGTGGAATTCCTTAGCGATACCTCCGACTTTTGCACCATTTTCACCAATAGTTGGAGAGTCAGCGTATGAGTTTAGGTCAATGTCAAAATCAACGCGCTTACCACTAGAGCTTGTGTACTTTTGACTATCTGCGTAACTTTGTATCTCACTTAAGTGCTCTTGAAACATATTTTTACCAAGAAGCTGCAGTGATTTAGTGTCTGCTTGATACGTTTCGCTCAACATTAGCTCATAAAGTTCAGCTTTGTGTTGATACATTTGAGCAGGATTAGCTAGTTCATTTTCATGAACCCCGTTATTTAGAGACTTTATGTTTTCTCTAACTAGCTTCTCTAATCTAAAAAGTGAAGAATGATCTATGTACCCAAGTTTAACTGCTTGGCTAGAGAACTCACTTAAAAGTGAATCTTGAGCTTTGTGAGTTTTATCTAAGATTGATGCTGAGTTGTGTTCTGGACTAAACCTACGTTGCCATGCTTCATATGCTTTGTTTTTAGCGGCCACATACTCAGGATTTTTATATACATCGTCTCCGGTAGCCCTGAGCTCACTTGCAATTTTTCCGAGCTTTTTACGCTCTTCAAAGAATTCAGAAATACCATTTTTTGAATAGACTTCAAATCCAGATGTTAGATGGATGGCCAATGCAGCGGCTTTAGCCCAATGAACTTCTGCAAATTCCCTCGAATAAGTTTCATTGAGACTTTTTGACTTTCCATTCACGTAATCGGAAAGCTTTAAACTAGCACCCATTGAGTTCTTGGAGCGTCCGAATGGATGTCCATAATCTCTCAAAATAGTTTTGTTACGGTCTTTTTTAGTGGCATAGACCGTGCCTCGGAGACTTGCTTCTAGTCTTTCTACAATGTTACTAGGTGTATTGTGATTCATAGTTCCCCC
>NZ_JADDYG010000240.1:0-290 GCF_015163535.1 Vibrio sp. OPT46
ACAGCGGATTTGAAACTCAAAGTACAGAGTTGTTTTGGCTCAAGTTGAAGGTTTGCTTGAGCGAGATTTAATCACTGCATTTGTGCTTCTAACTGCTGAGTGACTTCTGGTGAAAGTTGAAGTTGTTTTGCTAGTTCTTGCAGATACGCTTTTTCCATAAAGTTTTGTTCATCAGCGACGATCAAAGACGCTAGGTAAATTTCTGACGCTTGTTGAGGAGAGGTCGCCTGATTAGCAATTTCAGCAGGATCAAGCGGTTTGTTTAACTCTTGCTGAACGAGGTGACGAAC
>NZ_JADDYG010000241.1:0-366 GCF_015163535.1 Vibrio sp. OPT46
TGCAGGAATGGCAGAATCTCTTTCATCTGGCTTTCCAGTTTCCATGGCGGGTTAATCACAATCATGCCGGATGCCGTCATGCCGCGCTCGTTGGTATCGGGTGCAACACCTAACTCGATTTGCAGAATTTTACGAATACCGAGTGCTTCCAAACCTTCGATCATATCTTCGATGTCGTGACGGTTTACCACTGGGTACCAAATCGCGTAGATACCGGTTGCCCAACGTTTATGGCTCTGATGAATCGCTCGCACCACATCGCGGTACTCTTTCGCGAGTTCGTATGGTGGGTCAATCAGCACCAAACCACGACGTTCTTGTGGCGGTAAGCTTGCTTTGAGGCGTTGGAACCCGTCCTCTTTGAAG
>NZ_JADDYG010000242.1:0-364 GCF_015163535.1 Vibrio sp. OPT46
GTTGAATGTGCTAGTTGGATGGAAATTTACTTCTTTGGTGTGCTAGTTGAAGCTAATCTTCATCATCTGTGACTATTTCATAGTCGGTTACATCAATGACGTCATCTGATTTCTTCATTGATGTACCTTTAGCATCTTTTGACTCTTCACCAAACTTCTTAATAGCGCTTAGGACAGCAGGGGATATATCTTCACCATTCAGCAATAGTTCTCCAATCTGCTCAGTCAATGCGACCATTTCACTCTGCTTTGGTTGAAGGTTGGCATTGATAGCTTTGATTGCTGACCTTGCAAGGGATAGTTTACTTGGGGCCTTTTTAGAAAGCTCCCAGGTAAACTTAAATGCGACAGTCTTGGTACCTTT
>NZ_JADDYG010000243.1:0-1346 GCF_015163535.1 Vibrio sp. OPT46
TGAAGCTAACACTCTCGTGCAAAGCCACCAATTCGTTTTCTATTAGGTTTGTTGTTTCAAAAATATTAACCATTGGCTGAACCATTACTAAAGACCGACAACTATATAATACCATATTTAAACACACTTTATAGACTTAAATATACTTTGTGCACTTTTTTGTGCACATATATTGAAGGAGGTGTATTTATATGGTATTTTACTTCTATTCTTTTAGTCATCGGGTCAAGACATGTACACACCAATTTATTCTGAACAAGACCTTCAATTAGTACTCTTCAGAGCTAACGAGGGTATTTGCACGAATGGCATTTCTGTATTTGAGGGGGTAATAACAGGCAAAGAATTTGCTGAGAACTTCACTGAAGAAGAGAGCTCAGATAGTTTAAATGAGTATCAAAAAAGACAGAGAGACCTTGAGAAAGGTCGTGCACAAGGTTTGATTAAGTATTTCGACAATAGGGAGGATACAGTACTCCCTAGCATTACTGTCTTTGTTTCTTCATTAAAACTCCATGAGGAAATATCTATTGGTAACAAAGAAGTCGTCACAGCCACATTAGAAAGTTCATCTGACCGTCTTGTATGTGATGGTCAGAACCGTTTGAATTTGTTTAAGGACAGAGTTACGAATGCTAGTCCTACTCAGTACCATACGCTGGGAGTTAAATTCATTGTTACAAACACGGACACCTTAGAGCCAGTCACTCAAAAGATTAGACAGGTATTTTCTGACTACCACTTACACCTTCGTAAACCAACATCAGCACAAAACTTATTCTTTGACAGCTCGCAAAGCTTTTCCAGATTAATTAGGGACCAGATACTCGATAATGTATTAGTTGATGGTCATTCACTAAAGCGGTTTATAAGTACCACAGGAAAACCCAAGAAATCCCAGTTAATGGACTTGAAGCAGTTAGGCGATTTCATTTGTACCGCATTAGGTACAACTCCTGTAAAAATGAACAAATTGCTTGAAGGTTCAAGCGATACCGAAGCTGAAATAATTCGCTTAACAACTCCATTCCTCACCAAGTTTTTTTCTCTTATACCTATGAGGTTTCTTTCAGACTCAGGGCCAAATGTTATGTACACGAAAAGTATATTTTGGAAAGGGACTGCGATAGTAATTCGATCTATCTTTGAAGTGCATTTGTCTCGAATGCATAAAGCCCCCATTGATTGGTCAGTACTAGATGGGATAGTTCGATTGCCTGTGAAAGATATTACACATGACTTTTGGCTAGAGAATAATGTAGTACAGAAATCTATTTCAAGAAATGGAAGTATTAAATACAGAATGATCCGCAGCTCAGAGAGAAGCTGTGCTACTGCTATTTGTA
>NZ_JADDYG010000244.1:0-7750 GCF_015163535.1 Vibrio sp. OPT46
CTATGAAGAAAGCCAACGAGCTTATGAAGCAAATAGAACAGGACTCTAAGCAAAGCTAGTAATACAAAAGGGACGCGAGTCCCTTTTTTGCCGCAGATTACTTGCCAATATGCAACTAGATTGCTAGTTTATACTTGTACTTAATGAGGAGAGTTAGCCTTGACTGAAGGAATAGTCAAAGTTGGCGAACGTCTGGCGTCCGTATGTAACGATAGCCTTAAACTAGGACTGCAAGACACTTACCGACTCGGCGTTTTACGTGGAAACGTCCCCTTTGCTACTTGTGTTAAAAACACGCGAGTTGAAGTTTTTTCATCCCTACATTTCGACCATTGCCGTTTGGAACATTTCGACCATTGCCGTTTGGATATAAGTCAAAATATCTTTAACAATGACTTTCTTTTTGTAAGTTTATCTCAAGCGACAAGCAAACTATTTCTGCTCAAATACTGGTTATGCCATTCATACCTTCGGCTAAGCCTTCATTATCCGAAACATTCCTCTACCGCAACGTTTAATAGGGGTATACATGATTAATTTTGATGTTCTCAATACATACATGGATAACGACGTAGATCTGATCGTCACTGTTTTTTCTACATACCTTGAAGATCACACGAATGATATAGAGCGTATAGATGAGCTATATACAAGCAGATGTTGGTCAGAACTCTATCTATTAGCGCATAGTTTAAAGGGCATTCTAGAGAGTTTCGGAGAAGACACCGCGGTCATTGCGTTTCAAAGAATAGAAGAAAAAACCAGAAACGATACAGCGCCAGATAGCTCAGATATAGCTATAGTTACTGAAGAGCTAGCTGCAATTAATCAACAAATCTTCGCTTACTTGAAGAATATGCAATAAAGAAATTCAAGGCTTAACTGGGGGAAATATGGCAATGAATAATAGCAATTTCAGGGAGTTGATTGAGTCTCTCAAAGACCTAACACCAACTCAAAAAAGGTACTTACTTAGCCGTACAAAGATGGCGCTAGATGATGAAAATAATATGTTAAACATCAGTGATATTCTAACACCAGAAGAGTTGGAGGCGTTACTATCACCAGCACCAACAACGAATACAAAATAACAATGATATACAACGCAACCGTCAGATTAACGCTAGGGACCAAGTGAAGCAAATCGACTTTGCTTGGTTGTTAGTTTCTCTCCCAATTCCTTTTCACTACAACAAACGTATTGTTTTCGAAACCTTTTTCCAATTTAAACAGGTCAGATAATTGAGCGACTAACATCAGTCCGCGACCAGAGGAGGACCAACTATCGTCATCCATTAAGTTAGGTGCCTCAATCTGTTTATTTTTATGTTGGATGAACGTCTTCTCATTGATCGGCGCTCCGCAATCAGAGACTCTCAGTTCCACGAAACCGGATACTTGGTCATCCCCAACCCTACACTCCACTTCAATTGGCAGGCCTTCTATTTCACTGTAAGAATGAATATAAGCGTTATTCATGAGCTCAACGACACAAAGCTCCAATGATTGAATTGCATTTAAGGGGATTTGATGACCCATCAAAAACCGAACAACGTCTTTGCTCGCACTTCGTGAGTGAGTAAGGGAGCTCCCGTAAGTTCGTTTAAATTCGCTCTTTGACATTCTTTTCCTTAAAATCGAGCCTCTCACCATGCCATTTTACCTGTAAAAGGCTGGCATCATCATCAAACTCATCTTCGTTGTGCCAAGATTGTACTTTTTTAAAGACGTCTCCCACTTGATCTTCAACTGGCAGCGTGCAAACAGCTTTTATACTCGATGCCAATCGTTGTAGTGAAAACATCTCCTCACCCTGCCTCGCTTCAATCAAACCATCCGAATAAAGCCACAATGCATCGCCCTCATCTAGACTAATTTGGTTACCGCTATATTCTATCGGCTGCATTGCACCAACGATAAAGTTATCGTCACCTATCTGTTCCATCGTGTTCGTACTCGCTCGCCAAACTAAGATCCTGGGGTGGCCAGCCGTGCAATAGCTAAGTCGCCCTGATTTTGTGTTAAGAATGGCGTAAGCCATAGTAAAGTAAAGTTGACTGTTTCTAGTTTGCTGATAACGCCGATTTAGCCGTTCAATCACAGATGCTGGCTCACTTACGCAATAGCAGTCATCTCTCAACTCCATCGTGATCGAATCAGGCCCCTGACTTTGAGATAGTGTCTGTTGAATAGAAAAAGCCATCAAAGCTGAAGAAATACCATGACCAGAAACATCACATACATAAAACGCAACATGTTGTTCATCGAGCTCCAAATACCCCAACATATCACCACCAATCTGGGAGCATGGTCTGTAGACATAACTAAACTGTATATTTTGGATAGTTGATTCAGCAGGGAGTAGTTGCTCCATCAGTTGACTCGCAGACTGCAGGTCTTGGTGAATTGTTTGGTAGGCCGCATCTAGCTCTTTATTTCTCTCAACGAGTTTGTTGTGCAGTTCTAAAGTACGAAACCCCGCACGGATTCTGGCCTGAAGTTCCTCTACAGACGTCTTCTTATCTACGAAATCATCTGCGCCAGCATCAATGCCTTTCACGATCGAACTTTGGTCATTTCTAGAAGACAGTAGAACAAAGAAAATGTAACGTTCGCTAACTTTAGATTTTAATTGGCGACACAATTCAATACCATTAATTCTAGGCATCATTAAATCGCTCAGCACAAACTGAATATCAGGGCGGTGGGTTAGCACTTCAAGCGCCGCTCTTCCGTCTTCAACTGCAACCACTTCATAGCCTTGCTTTTCCAATGCACTGCTGATGTAAAGCAGTACTGTTTTACTGTCATCGACCAAAAGAATGGGTTTCATCTTCCTCCTTAATACAGTTGCTATACTGGCTAACGCAAAACACTAGTCACTGACTGCTCATTTCTAAAACGGCTGTAGTCTTCGGCTAATAATTGGTGTTGATATCGAGTGTAAGACAACGCTTCATTAGAAATTAGTATCTGATGCTCTTTTTCGATTAACTGACTTTGTAGCCTTTCAATCTGTTCATTCTGCTGTGTGTAATTGAGGTACAGTGCGAATAGACCAAAAACCGAAACCATTAACAGGGCGATTAGAATATTATTGATAGTTTTCACTTGAATACTCATGACCTCTCCTTGTCTATTATTAGACTTTCCATGATGAAAGAGAGCGTCTACGGACCAAGAGCCCAAGGCTCTAAAACGCAACGAAGCAAATTGAGGTTGTTTTTCCAATTATAGGCGATAGGAGAAAAAATAAGAAAAATCTGAAAAAATTTGAATATCCTGCTGAGTTAAGAATCGGTAAGGTGGTAGCAGCGAGCTATCATCCACTCGCTGCAATACATTAACTCTGAAATGCAGGTCTAGCTAAAATTTGGTTATACCATCGAGCAATGTTTGGCGACGTCGATAGCACATCAATTTCTAGGCCTTTAATTGCGAAACTGATCAAAATAAAGCCTGTTATATCGACGATAGTAAAATGGTCTACGGCGATAAAATCATTATGTTCAAGACGCTTGTCTAAGACGGGCAGAAATTCGTAGACGCGTTGTTTTGATTCTTCGCCCCATGTTTCGAAACGCCTGAAATGCCGCATTTAGTCCTTGGAATTCGACAACGCGATGCCACATTTCCACCTGAGCACGTTCGAGCTGGTTAGCACCAAACAGCGCCAGATCATTTTCAAACGCTTCATCTAGGTAGCGACAAATCGCCACACTTTCACAGATCGTCGTACCATCATCCAGTTCGAGCAGAGGCACTTTACCGTTCACGCTTTTCGATTTAAACGGTTCAGATAGGTTATCGCCCTCACGAACGTTCAGCGCAATTCGCTCAACCTCGCCACCGATTTCCTTTAGAAAAATGCTAACTCGCTTACAACTTGGAGTCATTGCGGTTTCATAGAGCTTCATTTCACATCCTTTTATCTTTTTCTAACCGATTGGTTAGGATATACTGTAGCCAGTTTATAAACGATCAGTCAAGAACTTCACTATCAAAAATTTTCAAACAGTTGTGGGTCTGTTTGCTGAGCGAGATTTTTGATGCCGTTTGTAAGTTCACATGAATTTGGGGGCTGATACCCAAGAATAGATGGGTATTCATCATATTGGTCCAGTTCGAACGCTAGAGGTTCTCTGTACCATCCCTCCAAAGCAATTTAATTACCCGATAAGCAGACCCAGGCAGGTAATTTATGGCAAGAAAAGCCAACTTCGACCGAGATGAAAAGCTTCTCGTGGCTATGGATGTGTTTTGGCGCAAGGGCTTTGCGAACACGTCTATCTCGGATCTCACCGACGAGTTGAACATCAACCGCTTCAGTCTTTACAACACCTATGGTGACAAGCAACAGCTCTACTACGAAGCGCTCGATACCTACTTGAAAAAGGTCTCGCTACCGTCACTGAATGATTTGGAAAAAGACGACGCGTCCTTACCTGAGTTGGAATCGTTCCTTAAATCTTTTGCTGATCTGCAACGCAAACGCAGCTGTGGGTGTTTTATCCAAAATGCGTTGATTGAGCACGCTGGTGAAGACGATGATGTACTGCGTAAAGGGCATTTTTTGTTTGACCATCTTATCGACATCATTGCGGATGCGCTGACCAATGCACAAAAAGAAACCTTAGTGCCGAAAACGCTGAAACCAGAAGAGCTCGCTCGTTTTGTTCTCAACAACATGCAAGGTATGCGCGTACTTGGCAAAGCTAAACGTTATGCCGACTTGGATACGGCGCTTTCCTGCTTACTGGTTTTGATTAGGAAATAACATGTCGATTGAAGTGATAGCAGTACGTCTTACCAAAGGCATGGACTTAAAGCTGAGCCTAGCGAAATTGGTCGAGCAGTACGGTATCAAAGCAGGCTCGATTACCTCATGCGTTGGTTGTATCTCTGACCTCAACCTTCGTTTGGCAGGTGCAGAGAGTACGTTAGCCAAACGAGAGCCATTTGAAATCGTCTCTGTGATGGGAACACTAACGCCTGAACATCAACACGTTCATATCTCGGTGTCTGATCGTGAAGGACGAGTTTGGGGTGGGCATTTGCTGGAAGGCACAGTGATTGATACTACCGCAGAGTTGATCATCCATTCGTACTCAGAACTTGAGTTCACTAGAGCGATGGACGACTCGACTGGCTATACCGAACTCCAAGTGAATCCTTCCAAATAACAAAAAGCTCCAGAGCGATACTGTGCTGTCTCTGGAGCTTTATTCGCTTTTCTCTTATGCCAATAATTTATTCATATCGAGCAAGCTAATTTCGAGGATCATTCTTCGGCTAAATAACAAACCTGATTATCGTCGATCGTTACTTGCCACGTTTTTAGGCAGTGCGCATCGTCTTCCAAACATTGCCCACTCTTTAAACTGAAGTGCTGTTTATACAGTGGTGATGCGACACACATCTCACCATCAATATCACCGACAATCCCTCGACTCATCACATAAGCCTTACCAATTGGGTCCCAATCTTGAACGGCGTAAACACCGCTATCTGGAATGTAGAACAACGCCACATGCTCGCCTTCAATCAACACCGTGGCACCGATGAACGGCATTAGGTCATCACGCTGACACAATTTCACTTTGGTTAAAGCTGCCATTTACACCTCCTGTTTCACTGGAATACGCTGACCGCGCACACGTTGGTACGGCAAGACTTTGCTGCCCGATGTGCTGTTCAAGAAAGGACGGAAGCGTTGCAATTTTTGAGGATTATCTAACGTACTCTTCCACTCACATTGATAGGTATCTACGACTCGTGCCATTTGTTCATCCAAAGAATCACATAGATTCAGAGAGTCATCCAAAATCACTTGTTTAAGGTAATCTAGGCCCCCTTCCATATTCTCCATCCACACAGACGTGCGCTGCAAGCGATCAGCGGTGCTGACGTAGAACATCAAAACTCGGTCAATCATGATGATCAACTCTGGTTTGGATAAGTCGGATGCAAACAAATCAGCGTGTCTTGGTCTCATGCCGCCATTACCACACACATATAGATTCCAGCCGTTTTCAGTGGCGATCACCCCAATGTCTTTACTTTGCGCTTCTGCACACTCGCGAGTACATCCCGATACGGCAAACTTAAGCTTATGGGGCGCTCGCAATCCTTTGTAGCGGTTCTCTAACTCAATCGCTAATCCGACCGAGTCATCAACACCATAGCGACACCAAGTAGAACCCACACAAGATTTCACGGTGCGCACCGACTTGCCGTAGGCGTGCCCTGTTTCAAAACCAGCATCAATCAAGGTTTGCCAGATTTCAGGAAGCTGTTCTAACTGCGCGCCAAATAAATCCACGCGTTGACCGCCAGTGATTTTGGTGTATAGATCGTATTGCTGAGCGACTTCGCCTAGCACGATGAGTTTGTCTGGTGTGATTTCGCCACCCGGAACACGAGGCACAATCGAGTAAGAGCCATCTTTTTGTAGGTTCGCCATAAAGGCATCATTAGAGTCTTGCAGAGATTGATGCTGCGGCTCCATGATGTGTTCATTCCACAAAGAAGCAAAAACAGATGCCGCTGTCGGCTTACAGATATCACACCCATGCCCTTTGCCATGCAGTGCAATTAAGGTGTCGAAGTCTTTGATTTGTTCCACTTGGCAAATATGGAACATCTCTTGGCGACTTAACTCAAAGTGCTCACAAAGGTGGTTGTTAACCTCTACCCCCATGGCTGCCAGTTGAGTATCCAATACCGACTTCACCATATTGCTACAGCCACCACAGCCAGTACCGGCTTTGGTGTTCGCTTTAAGGTCCGTAAGGTTGGTGGTGCCAGCTTGAATCTCGGCAACTAAGTCGCCTTTTGTGACGTTGTGACAAGAACAGATAATGGCGCTGTCTGGCATCTCTCCATCAAGCATTCCGGTATCAAACAGCAGGTTCGCCGCGTGGTCTGGCAGGACCGTTTTGTTCAAATAACACTGTAAGAGCGCATCGTAATCGCTGTTGTCACCAACAAGAATTGCACCGAGCAATTGGGTGCCGCTCGCATCAACCACCAGCTTTTTGTAGATGCCTGCGACCGCATCTTGCAATACCATTTCTTGTGCGCCTTCGGTTTGCATTTGTGCATCGCCGATAGACGCCACATCCACCCCAAGCAGCTTGAGTTTGGTGCTCATGTCTGCACCTTTGAAACCTTCGCTTGGCATCCCAGTCAAGACATCGGCAGTGGTTCTCGCCATGGTGTAACCGGGTGCGACTAAACCAAAGATCTTCTGCTCCCAAAGGGCACATTCGCCAATCGCATAAATATTCTCATCGCTGGTTTGGCATTGGTTGTCAATCACAATGCCGCCTCGCTCGCCGACTTCTAGCTCAGCCATTTTTGCCAACTCATCTTGAGGGCGAATACCTGCGGAGAAGACAATCACATCCACTTCGAGAGGATCTTTGTCTTTAAACACCATACGATGCTTAGCCGTTTCACCATCGCAGATTCGCTCCGTACCCGTCGAGGTATGAACAGTTAGCCCCAGCGCTTCAATCTTCTCTTTTAGCACTAAGCCAGCACCATCGTCTAACTGCACGGGCATCAGGCGGGGTGCAAATTCAATAACGTGAGTTTCTAGCCCCAATAGTTTGAGTGCGTTTGCCGCTTCTAAACCCAACAAGCCACCACCAATCACTGCGCCTGTTCTTGCGCCTTCACATGCCTTCTTGATTTGTGAAAGGTCATCAAGCGTGCGGTAGACAAACACGTTGTCTCGGTCTTTACC
>NZ_JADDYG010000244.1:7808-19049 GCF_015163535.1 Vibrio sp. OPT46
CTCAATTGGAGGCACAAACGGGTAAGAACCAGTCGCGAGCACAAGTTGGTCGTAACCCAGCACATCTTCACCATCAAGCAGAAGGCGCTTTTGTTCTCTGTCGATGCCTGTTACTTGGCAGCCAAGTACGAGTTGGATGCCATGCATGTCGTACCATTCTTGGTTACTCAGCATCAAATCATCATGAGATTTGCCCGCAAACAAAGAGGACAACTGTACACGGTCATACGCGATAAAGCGCTCTGCACCAATCACGGTAATTCGGTGCTCCAAATGCGCGTTTTTCTGTACCAATTGCTCGACAAGGTGTTGCCCGACCATACCGTTGCCTACCACAACGATGTGGCTCAATGCGTTCTTTACTGGAATCGTTAAAGGACTGTTCATCGCTGCCTCCTTATGCCGTTTGCGCTGCGGTTTTGGGTTTGTCTTCTTTCGAAGCAGGAATCTCGACTTTGGATTGCTTCTCATAAAGGAACTTCAATACGGCTTGTCGACACTTCTGATACTGCGCATCATCCGCCAGTGCGACACGCTCACGAGGGCGAGGTAGGTTCACTTCTAACACTTCACCAATGGTTGCTGCCGGTCCGTTGGTCATCATCACGATTTTGTCGGATAGCAGCACCGCTTCATCCACATCGTGAGTAATCATGATCACGGTGTTGTTTAGCTCGGCTTGGATCTTCATCAGTGCATCCTGCAAATGCGCACGTGTTAACGCATCCAATGCGCCAAATGGTTCATCCATCAACAAAACCTTTGGTTGAAGTGCCAGTGCTCTCGCAATGCCGACTCGCTGCTTCATGCCCCCAGAGATTTCATCCGGCTTTTTGTGCGCGGCATGCTGCATTTGAATCAACTCCAAATAGTGATTCACTTGCTCCTGAATCCACGCTTTGCCCTTTTTGCCAGCAATTTGTTTTACTGCGAGCTCAACGTTTTGATACACGGTTAACCAAGGCAATAATGAATGGTTTTGGAACACCACTGCGCGGTCGGGTCCCGGTCCTGCCACCTCTCGTCCATCGACGATCACGCCGCCGTCTGTTGGCATGTGTAGACCCGCAACTAAGTTCAATACCGTTGATTTACCGCAGCCAGAGTGGCCAATCAGAGATACAAACTCGCCTTTATTGATTTGTAAATCGACGTTCTTAAGCGCGATGAACTCGCCATCTGGCGTTGGGAATCGCATCCCTAAACGCGTTAGATCTAATAATGCTTTTTCCATGATCTTTTCCCTTATCTCAACGCTTGTTGTTTATTCCAAGACAGCCACTTTTGAAGTTGCAGCATGCCTCTATCGAGCATCAAACCAATAAAGCCGATTGTGATGACCGCGACCATAATGCGACCCAATGATGCCGAGCTGCCGTTTTGGAATTCATCCCAAACGAACTTGCCTAACCCAGGGTTCTGCGCGAGCATCTCTGCCGCAATCAATACCATCCAAGCGATACCTAAAGAGAGACGCAAACCTGTGAAGATCATTGGAATGGCAGAAGGTAAAACGATGGTACGAATGTGCTGCCACCACGAAAGTTGCAGCACTTTACTCACGTTGATTAAGTCTTTATCAACGCTCGTCACACCCACAGCGGTGTTAATCAGCGTCGGCCACAAGCTACACAGCGCTACTGTGATTAGAGAGTTAATGAACGACTTAGCAAACATCGGGTCATCACTCACATAAGTGGCACTTACAACCATGGTAACGATAGGCAGCCAAGCCAAAGGTGATACAGGCTTGAGCAATTGAATGATTGGGTTGAACGCTTGATACAGCCCTTGATTAAGACCAAGCACGATGCCAAGTGGAATCGCGATAATCGTCGCCAGCAGAAAGCCCGCTGTCACAGTCACTAAGCTAGTCACGATTTGGTCGAAAAACGTCGGTTTACCTGTGTAAGGACGAATCTTCACTTCCGCGTCTGGATTTTTGGCTAATTTTGCAGCATTGCGCTTTTCCTGACGCTCGATAAACGCTTGTTCCTTTTCTCGCTCTTGCCAATGGTCATCGACAAGGTTGCTGAACTGCTGAAAAGTTTGCACAGGTCCCGGTAGCGTACCTAATGAAGTTTGCACTTCTCTCGCTGCTAAGTGCCACATTGCCAAAAAGATCAGCAAGCCAATGACGGGCAAAAGCACCAGCCGACTTCGGTTCACTACCTGCTTAGCAGGAAAAAGGGAAATGACATTACTAGACATACTCACTCCTAAGAAATTTACATCCTTGTTGCCACAAGCGAATCCCCTCGCCTGTGGCGTTTATCGTTATGGTTAAACCTTGTCTTTTCCTTTAAGCCCGATAGAGAACTTCTCTAGATATTTATTTGGCTCGCGACCGTCATAAACGATGTTGTCGATAAAGTGTGTTTGTGGCGCACGAAAACCATCTTCAGCATTGAAATCTGGGAAGTCTTTTTTGCTCAACACACCATCTTCAATTAGCGCTTGAGCCGCTTGTTGGTAGATATCTGGACGGTAAACCTCTTTTGCCACATCCATGTACCAATCATCGGATTTCTCGCTTGAGATTTGTCCCCAACGGCGCATTTGAGTCAGATACCAAATCGCATCGCTGTAATACGGATAAGTGGCGTTATGACGGAAGAACACATTGAAGTCTGGCACGTCTCGTTTGTCGCCTTTCTCGTATTCAAATGTGCCGGTCATTGAGTTGGCAATAACTTCGGCATCGGCTCCGACGTATTCGCTTTTTGATAGCATCTTCACTGCTTCTTGGCGGTTGGCATTGTCGTTTTCATCCAACCAATGTGCAGCTCGAATCAAGGCTTTCACTACGCGAATGTGCGTGTTTGGATACTTCTCAGCCCAAGCTTTGGAAACACCAAACACTTTCTCTGGGTTGTTCTTCCAGATCTCGTAGTCGGTCACGACTGGCGTACCAATGCCTTTGAATACAGCTTGTTGGTTCCATGGTTCGCCTACGCAGTACCCTTTGATCGTGCCCGCTTCCATTGTGGCTGGCATTTGTGGTGGCGGTGTAACACTCAAAAGAACATCAGCATCCAGCTGGCCACTGTTATCGCCTGAGTCTGGTGCGTAAAAGCCTGGATGAATCCCCCCTGCCGCTAACCAGTATCGCAACTCATAGTTGTGCGTCGATACAGGGAACACCATCCCCATGTTGAACGGTTTGCCTTTATCCAGATAGCTGTCGACCACAGGCTTCAGTGCATCCGCTTTGATTGGGTGAACAGGTTTGCCATCTGGTTGTTTTGGAATGTATTGCTTCATCTGCTCCCAAGTATCATTGGAAACCGTGATTGCGTTGCCGTTCAAATCCATACTGAACGCAGTAATCACTTCTGCTTTTGTGCCAACACCAATCGTTGCGCCCAATGGCTGACCAGCAAGCATGTGCGCGCCAGCAAGCTCACCGTCGATGACTCGGTCTAATAGCACCTTCCAGTTTGCTTGTGCTTCTAAAGTGACGTACAAGCCTTCGTCTTCAAAAAAGCCTTTCTCATAAGCAACCGCCAGCGGTGCCATATCGGTTAACTTAATAAAACCAAACTTCAGGTCTTCAATTTCTGGCTCACCCAACTCTGCCTTTACGCTGACCGTGGTGAATACCGATAACGAAATTGCAGACACTTTCAGCATCGAACTCCATTTCATTGGTTTGCTCCTATAAAAAAAGCGCCACTACTCCGAAGAGCAGTAGCGCCGTTGCTAAGTCTACAATTACCGCCGTTGATAATTGAGATAAGCGATTCAACAATAAACCCAATTCTACTAATCCAATTACTGTGCCAACTTATTTTTCACAGTAAATACAATAAATTAGCATATTCCGCAGTTCGTTATCCCCCGTTATTGCTTGCTGATAGTGCAACACGCACCACGTTAGAAAATGCGCCCTAACCCTAAAGTGGTAGAGCAACTAATCCAACACTTCCAAAGTAGTTATCAAATTCTTGGCAACTTGTGCGAGCGTTTGGCTCGATTGCATGGCTGAATTTCTTAGCGCTTTATAAGCCTGATCTTCATCAACGCTGTGCATCTTCATCAGCAGACCTTTGGCTTTTTCCACCAGCTTGCGCTCTTCAATCTTATGGGTCAGCGATTCAATTTCCGATTGCATACTTTCGAATTTCGCTCTCACTAGTGTCGCATGTTCAATCCAAGGCTGAAGCGCAAACTCACTATCGTGCGGCATGAGCACATAGTCCATTTTTTCTGATAACCGATTGATATCATTAGATGATAACTGCTTTAAGACGATAAGAAGTGGTGCCGATTTTCTGCGGCAGAAATCGACGATCAAACGCAGTTCCGCGGTTGGTTGCTGCCATCCGACCACAACGCTTGCCGACGGTTCTCGTTGCATTAACGTTTCTAGTTGTGCCAATTGGCAGCCGATGATGTTGTCGTAATCTTTGCTCAATAAGCCGGACAATCGAGCCTGCTCTTGGAGGCTATCACAGCATACTATGATGGGTGTTTTTGACGTTGATTGAGTCATGCACATTCCTTGTTTATATCTCACTCACTAAGAGAGACATAACAAGGAATGTGCCAATTAAAGTTGAAGCGTTTTAACTAGAGGCGAGATGTTCTTTGAAGAAACCTAGTGTGCGTTCCCACGCGAGCGCCGCTTCTTCTGGTGCGTAGCGAGCCGTTGAGTCGTTATGGAAGCCATGGTTGACGTTTTCATACATTAACGCCTGATATTGCGCATCGTTCGCGATCAATTGCTGCTCATAGGCAGGCCATGTGTCGTTGACGCGCTTATCGAGCCCTGCGAAGTGAATCATCAACGGCCCTTTGACCTGCTTTTGAATCTCTTGCGCCGCCGGTGTTCCGTAGAAAGGCACACCTGCATCCAGCTCTTCTGGCATTACCGCTGCAAGCATATTAACGATGTATCCACCGAAACAGAACCCAACAGCGCCTAATTTACCGTTCCCACCCTCGTAGTGTTTAATGAAATTAGCAGCAGCAATAAAATCTTGTTCGATCTTGGCTCTGTCCATCTCTTTCTGCATCGCGCGACCTTCATCATCGTTCCCCGGATAGCCACCGAGTGGATAAAGCGCGTCAGGAGCGAAAGCAATAAAGCCGTCTTTCGCGAGTCGTCTGGCGACATCTTTGATGTATGGGTTTAGACCTCGATTTTCATGAATCACCAACACTGTCGGCGATTTTAAGGTCTTCTTTTGTGGCACAACCAAATAGCCGCGACCTTCTCCATGTCCATTGGGCGAAGCAAAGGTTTCATAGGTTGCTTTGATCTCAGGATCATTAAAGGAAACTTGCTCTGCGAGTGCATAATTTGGAGTCAGAGCATCAACCAGGGCCGTCATACTAAAACCTAAAACAGCGAGGCCACCAAGACGGTTGAGAAACTCTCGACGAGAGATTTTGCCATGTGCGTATTCGTCATACCAATCGAAAGCTTCTTGTGGAATGGGATGTGACGCCTTGTTGTTAGAATTTGAGTGCTTTAGAACCATTATCCTTGTCCTCATTTCTTATCGAAAAGTAAACTCATCAGGCCTCACTGATGTTTGCCCCAATCAGCTGTGAGACACTTCAAGTGATAAATACATCACTGACAAGCTTACACAAACAATAGATAAAGGATTCCGATCCAACAACGTTTCGCGGTTAGCTCGTCACAGGATTAACTGCCACAACAATAGTTTTCCCAATAAGTAAACGCATGTTCAAAGGCCTGTTCCCTATCGTGCACTTGAGCAAAGAGTACAACTGTCATCGTTGCCAAAACCGTATTCGCCATTTGGTTCATGTCATCTTCTGACGTCCCAAACGGACAGTTCGTAGGCATTGGCACCTCAGACAGCATTTGCTCCGTCCAGTAGTGCGATGTCACGCCGCTTGTTTGGCTTAACCATACCGTTTGGCTTACTTTCGGGTTGTATTCTGATTCGCCCGATTGCCCTTTGAATGACACAACAGCGTGAGCGGTTTGACCAATCTCGTATTCGACTTCAGCATGAAGTTGTTGGAACCCAGGATGGAAGCTACCACGAATACCAATCGTTGCTTGCCCCGGGTTCAATGCTCGAACCACGGTATTAATCGGCGTTCTAAGCCCATAACGATTCTTCCAACCAATCATGGTTTCTGCTTGAGGAGCAAACGCACTCAGCGGCAGATACACAATGTTTTGTGTTTCTAATACACGCTTTGCGTCTTCTGCTGATTCCGCTTTCGTAATAGCAAATTTGTCGAGGTAGTCTTCAGCGTGTAAACGACCAGATTGACGGTCGTGATAGCCGTGCATCAGCACTTTATGACCATTATCGGCGAGGATCTTGGCTGCCAACAGGTGCCAAGGCTGCCCTGCCGCTTCACGTTTGCCTGCATAACATGGCCAGTCAATGTCTGCACCAATAGCTGGCATGCGGGATTGGAATGCTTTCACAAAGCCAGCGACTTCTTGTTGAGTTTCGTTCTGTACACGGATCAGCATCAATAGCATTGCCATCTGATCGTCGTCGCACTCACCGTTTAGGTATTCATCCATAACTCGAAACGCTTGGTCAAAGTTCAGTGGTTTTCTACCACGTTCGCCACGACCGACTGTTCTAATACATTCCAAAATGCTGCTCATATTCCCTCGTATTCCGTCACTGACTGTACGGTTTCTATTAGTTGTTCGCGCAGTTTGACAACTTCTCCCATCACAATCAATGCTGGGCTCACGCCTTTAAGTGTAATTGATAAATCATTGAGCTGATTGAGTTG
Organism: Vibrio sp. OPT46; assembly: GCF_015163535.1. Lineage (NCBI taxonomy): Bacteria > Pseudomonadati > Pseudomonadota > Gammaproteobacteria > Vibrionales > Vibrionaceae > Vibrio > Vibrio sp. OPT46. Next base: position 14,553 of record NZ_JADDYG010000244.1, read on the forward strand.
GGTAACATGAACTTGTTGTTGAGGGCTGCAACCATGAGTAATGATCGCGACTGGGAAATCTTCTCTCAAACCAGAGCCTATTAAACCCGTTTGTATTTGCGATGACTTTTCTAACCCCATATAGAAGACTAACGTTTGTCCGCTTTGCATCAGTTGGCTCCACGCCTCAAATGCACCTGTTACCACTTGCCCCGTCACAAAGGTAACGCTGCGAGCTACGCCACGATGAGTCAGCGGAATCAAGCTGTTTGCTGAACATCCAATCGCAGCGGTAATGCCGGGAATGACTTCGTACGCGATTGAGTGTTTGACGAGTGCTAATGCTTCTTCGCCTCCACGGCCAAATACGAAAGGATCTCCCCCTTTTAAGCGCACAACTCGCTTTCCTTGTTGAGCGAGCGATACCATCAAGTCACAAATTTCTTCCTGACCAATACTAGGTTGTCCGCATCGTTTGCCCACGTAAATCCAATCGGCTTGTGGCGGAGCCAACTCCAAAATATCTTTGTTAACCAAACGGTCGTACAGCAGAATCTCTGCCGACATAATCGCTTTCACTGCCTTCACGGTTAACAAGTCAGGATCGTGCGGCCCTGCTCCGACAATCGAGACAAAACCTTTGTGGTTCGCGTCGAGGTCTATTGAATGGTCTTCTAAAAGTTGGTTCAGTTTGCTTGCTTGGTCATGCTTAGAAAAGCGAGACGAGCGTTCTTGATTCTGACTCGCTTGTCCTTTCTTAAACCAAGACTTTTGATAAGGCGCCTCCATGTGCTTATCCTCTTTGTGACTTACTTTATTTGAATCGCCAGACTTTGCTGGCTCGCTTGCTGTTTGCCCTTTTGATGCTGATGGCTGTCGACCATTTGTTTGATTTGAGAAACGCACGAGCCACAGTTAGTGCCGCATTTGAGTTTGTTTTGAAGTTGAGTCAGTGAAGTGCAGTCTTGTTTCTCCATCGCGTCATGTATTTGTTTATCGGTGACGCGGAAACAACTACAAACCAGTTTGGCGCTATTTTGCGATTGAGTGATGGTAAGCAGTTGCGATAGCTCCATCGGTTTGCCAATCAAGCCGGTAAAGTTGGTGTAGTCGGTTTGAATCGGTTCACTAGACACCACTAAAACAGAACGAATGATACGAACGTCTCCAACAAGGTCGTAATCCACTGCTAACCAACCTTGGGCAATATCTATCGTAATTCTGCGGCTCTTTTCCGTTCGACAAAAACTCTGCTTCTTTGGTCGCTTATCGTGTGCAAAGCGCCAAATGCCCAAATTGCTTTCTGCTTGAAATGCGCTGTAGAGAAATTTACCGGAATCAAACTGTGTACCGATGAACATACCGTAGGTTTTTACCGCCGCATCTTGCACTTCAACATAAGACGACTTAAACGCAGGCTGCCCGGAAATAGGGTCTTTTGCGCTGTTTACTATCGCGTTAACACTGCTTTCACCGCCATATCGACCCGCCCAGTGCATTGACATAAATAGCTCTTGAAAACCCAAACCTTCATCAATTGCAACTTTGGCATAAATACTGGTGTTTGAAGTAGGCTGAAACAGCTTGGTGAGTTGTCCTGCTTTTAAGCGATTTTGAGTAGCAGAGAGTGTGTTCATGTACACGGTTGGTTCTAACTCAGAGGCGGCAAGGTGTGCGATATGACCTGTGCGCGTCATGGTATGCCATTGATCACGTTGCCTGCCCGTATTGAGCCACCAGCCTTTTGTTCTTTCTAAACGCGTAGGAGATTCACTGGTCACGACAAAACGTGCTTTACCATCTGGGTGCGAATAGATGCCATCAGCAAAAGGACGCTCTCCTCCCCATTGTGTCGGCATCCACTCTTCGTATTCTTGCTCGGTTAAGTTGGCGTATTGAGAAAGATCTAGCTTCAATGGCGAATCTGCATTCATGCCTGTCATCGCGGCATATTCCCTGAATACCGCCCGCTCAGAAGTAAACGCAAAGCCATTTTGTATCTTTTCCAATGCACACAGAGCTTGCCCGACTTGGCTTATCGCCCACCAATCTGATTTTGCTTCACCCGGAGGCGTTTGAAACTGGCGCTGCCTTGAAAGTCGACGCTCAGAATTGGTCACCATGCCTTGCTTCTCCCCCCAGCCAGCGGCGGGTAGCAATAGGTCCGCGTAATGCGCTACATCCGAATCCGCTGTGATATCGGAAACAATCACAAACGGACAAATCTCTAGTGCACGTTTTACCAATTGGTTATCTGGTAAAGAGACAACGGGATTGGTTGCCATGATCCAGAGAACTTTAATCTCACCACGTTCTACCGCCTCAAACAGTTCAACGGCTTTTAAACCGGGCTGAGTGGCAATTTCTGGTGAATCCCAGAACGCCTGCACTTGCTTGATAGACTCTGCGTCAAAAGCGCGATGAACCGCTAATTGGTTTGCCAAACCACCCACTTCTCGGCCCCCCATCGCATTCGGCTGACCTGTAATAGAAAACGGACCACAACCTGGCTTGGCAATTTTGCCCGACGCCAAGTGTGCATTAATAATGGCATTGCCTTTATCGACACCATTTTCGGCTTGGTTAACTCCTTGGCAAAACAGAGTGATTGCGGTTGGGCTTTGCGCAAACCAATGGAAGAATGTCGTGAGTTTTTCTTCTGAAATCCCGATGGAAGACGTTAGATTAGTGACATCGTAACGCAAGTCAGAGACTTCTTCTTTAAGTGTATCAAACCCGTCGGTATAGGAATTTATGTATTCAGAATCAATGCATTGCTGCTCAGTAAGAAACTTAAGCAGCCCATTAAAAAGTGATACATCTCCATCGTTTTTAATTGGTAGATGCAAATCCGCTTGCTGCGCGGTGACCGTTTCACGCGGGTCAATGACCACTAGCTTGAGGTTAGGATTGTTTTCTCTCGCTTGTTGAATACGTCGGAATAAAACAGGATGCGTCCAAGCGGTATTAGCACCGCAAATGATCAATAGCTCAGTCTTATCAATATCGTCGTAATTGACGGGAACGACATCTTCACCAAATGCTCGTAGATGAGCCGCAACCGCCGAAGACATACACAAACGCGAGTTCGTATCGATGTTTGCGCTGCCAACATAGCCTTTCATGAGTTTGTTGGCGACGTAATAGTCTTCCGTTAACAACTGCCCTGACACGTACATCGCGATGGAATCCGGTCCAAACTCCGCTTTCGCTTGATGAATCTTTTCAGCAATCAGATCCGTGGCTTGTTGCCATTGCACCTCTTGCCCTTGAGGTCGTTGCTTGGTGACAAGCTTTGGATACAACAAGCGCGAAGGCATATTCAAGCTCTCTGCCAGCGCGACACCCTTCACGCACAGTGATCCCGCATTTGCAGGATGACACGCATCCCCAACGATTCCTTTCGCATTGACCTCGACACCACATCCAACACCACAATAGGGACAAGTGGTTTTTTTGCATCCTTGCGACATAACACCTCCAGTGCGATTCAGCCCAACTTACTAGCAAAAAAAAGCCTCTCCCGAATCGAGAGAGGCAGCAATGCCTTTAACGCTGTTAGTACATTTTCAAAAAGTAATACCCTATACCGCTCTCGCCTGCTATTAAGAGCGGCGCATCGAGTTATCGATGAACGTTTATGTAAAGCAAGTGAGGTGCCAAGATTAAAAACCCTTACCATACAAAGAGTTAGCTTAAAACCAATTATAGCAACGTAATGCTACGCACTGATTGTGTGCAAATTTCGGTCATTATCGTGCAGTATTACTTTACTAATTCCATAACTAACCTGGATTCTTCGTCACCAAAATAATGCGCTTCTTCTTCTAACGTTTTAAAGCCAAGGGAGAGGTATAAAGACAATGCAGGTTGGTTCTTAGGATCGACAGTCAATTTCACGCTTGAGCCTAACGTCAACGACGCAATAACGTTTTCTAGGAGGGAACGCGCAATACCTTTACCTCTATGTTGAATATCGACGGCCAATGACATGATCCAATATTGATGTGCATTTGTGCTAGTCGTTAGCAATATATACCCTGCGACCTGCTCTCCCTCTTTTGCTACCAGTAAGCTCTCTCCCCAACAATCAAAAGCTTGCCGAAAGAAAAATTGAGGATAGGCGTGTTCTCCAAATAAAGTATTTTCGAGCTTATATATGGCAAATAAGTCCTCTTTTTGCGCAGACAAGATGTCCATTCAATGACTCCTTCTTTAACATGAATGGCAGCAGTATACCTAAATCTCATCTAAATGACGGGACACAAACATCTCAATTAAGTGCTTAAGAAATGTAATATTCTTCCTGAAAATTAGGCCTAACTCACTTAGAACATACATCCGTGATTAAGTTTTAACCGCAAAATCAAAAACCACACAAGATGAAAATTTCAATACATATAACCATTAAATGCATTACATTTAAGAACTTTATTCTGGTTTATTGAAAAATTCATAGTTGGATAATTTACAACCACCCCAAATTCACAGCATTATTCACCAAGCTTCGCGTGTGAT
>NZ_JADDYG010000244.1:19059-21123 GCF_015163535.1 Vibrio sp. OPT46
ACAAAATCAAAAACCACACAAGATGAAAATTTCAACACATACAACCATTAAACAAATTAAATTTAAGAACTTTATTCTGGTTTATTGAAAAATTCATAGTTGGATAATTTACAACCACCCCAAATTCACAGCATTATTCACCAAGCTTCGCGTGTGATAATAAACACTAAAACCTTTACCATTTTCAGCATTATTATTTTTATAAAAGCGAGTTTTAAAGTGAAAGAATCTCGAAATGCCTTAAATCCTAGTGAAATAAACACAACCACAGCTTGGTCAAAACATGATACACATTGGGTTCTTAGCCTATTTGGAACAGCCGTTGGCGCAGGCATCCTGTTTCTGCCAATTAACCTTGGGATTGGTGGTTTTTGGCCTTTAGTCGCGATGGCAGTACTTGCTTTTCCAATGACCTATCTTGCGCACCGTGGCTTAGCTCGTTTTGTACTATCTTCTAAGATCAAAAACGCAGACTTCACTGATGTAGTGGAAGAGCACTTCGGCGCAAAAGCAGGTCGTTCTATTTCACTGCTGTATTTTCTTTCGATCTTCCCGATCCTGTTGATATATGGGGTTGGAATAACAAACACAGTAGATAGCTTCATGGTAAATCAGGCTGATATGGCTTCTTTACCTAGACCTTTGCTTTCTGGCGTACTAGTGTTTGCACTAATTGCTATTATGATGGCGGGTGAAAAAGTAATGCTACGGGCCTTTGCCATCATGGTGTTCCCACTTGTTGCCATTCTTGCCTTTCTATCATTTTACTTAATACCGAACTGGACCATGCCTGTCATGGATGTGCCAGAAGCGTCAGCTTTTGCTAGCACTATGTGGTTAGCAGTTCCTGTAGTGATTTTCTCGTTTAGTCACGCAGCTGCAATTTCAAGCTTTGCAAATGTACAACGTCGCCATTACGGTAAGCAGGCAGATGCCAAATCCGAAGTTATTCTTCGTCGCACTAGCATTATGCTGATTGCCTTTGTTCTTATTTTTGTATTTTCCTGTGTACTAACACTGTCACCTGAACAATTGGCTCAAGCAAAAGAACAAAACGTATCCGTATTGTCTTACTTAGCGAACGCAACCGATAATCCATTTATTGCAACACTTGGTCCTTTAGTAGCGTTTGTTGCTATCACTTCATCTTTCCTTGGGCATTTTTTAGGTGCGCGTGAAAGCTTAAATGGTTTAATTAACAAGCATTTTAACCTATCTGAGAAGCGTGTTGATCGTATCAGCGTGGCAGCACTGTTCTTCTCAATCTGGGCGGCCGCGATCATGAACCCAAGTATTCTTGGTATGATGGAAGCATTGTCAGGGCCTGTTATTGCAATGATCTTATTTATTATGCCAATGTTAGCGGTGTATAAAATCGAGGCGATGAAACAATATCGAGGAAATGTCTCTACTTACTTTGTTCTAGCAGCAGGCATTGTGGCGGTAAGTGCATTGATTTTTAGCTTCTTCAGCTAATAACTAAAGACTAGCTTGGATTTTCAGGGGAATACCTTACACAAGGTTAAGGTGATTCCCTGAATTTTCTTACTCTTTAAAAGGTAATCATCGTTACCCTTGACTCTTAAATAAGAGCGAAAACACCCGCAATCATAAGTACTGAAGCGATGCAGGTACGGCCGATAATGCCGAAGTGCGAAGGTTGAATCATTTCATTATGCATAGTTAATCTCCTATTTATTATAAAAGCCATTTTTTATTGGCTTAATAACACTATGTCTAATATCCAGTTTTTTAACAACCCATACAAACATTAAATATTTATGACAGAAACGTAATTTTTTACACTTCGCCCTGATTTTGAGCGATGAATCCGCGGCTTAAATCATTAGATTGAGTCCACCGAATATGCTCGCCTACCTGTCATCGTTACCTTATCTATACCATCGCCTAATCATTGCATAAGTTTTCAATAGATTTTGTTTTATAAATCATAATATTATAGAGATCCTTCTCGTATCTCACTCCCAAAACACTTTGCCACTGGGAATCCATCCGCACTTAACCAACAAGAAATGGTAGACTTAACTGGTATTCGGTTAAGAG
>NZ_JADDYG010000244.1:21133-26304 GCF_015163535.1 Vibrio sp. OPT46
AGTTACCTTATCTATACCATCGCCTAATCATTGCATAAGTTTTCAATAGATTTTGTTTTATAAATCATAATATTATAGAGCTCCTTCTCGTATCTCACTCCCAAAACACTTTGCCACTGGGAATCCATCCGCACTTAACCAACAAGAAATGGTAGACTTAACTGGTATTCGGTTAAGAGATCACATTTTATTAATACGCTCATGCACTTCTCAATTAAAAAACTGGCTTGCGCACTTTGTACTGCACTTGGACTTTTCTTGCATCCCACCAACGTACTGGCGAGTACCGAAAAGCAAGCTTATCTGGAAGAACACATTTCAGCAGAAAGCAAGCCCATGTTAAAACTCTACTTTCGCTCGATGGGTAAGCCGCGATCAATTCAAAAAGATGAGTTAAATGCGCCACAGAATGCATCAGCGGAGTCTCTTGCTCTGTATTACTTTGCACGAAAGTACCTTAAGCGTTACGAAGGCGTTCCATTACCGAAAGATATGCCCGATTTAATCGAATTCGGTAAAAAGCACCATTTGGAATGGGTCGTCGCTGAAGCACAGCTCAATAAGGCTGTAACAATGATTGAGCAAGACGATAACTGGAACGCAGAATTGTTACTCCATGACGTTGTTTCTACAGCCCGTGATCTTGGTTATCTAGCATTAGAAGGCCGTGCTTACCGCTGGTTAGGCAATCTAGAAGTATCTCGAAATCAACTGCGCAGTGGCCTAAAATATTATCGCAATGCCTATGAGTTATTAGAAAAAACAGTATTTGAAATACAAGTCGCGATGACACTGAACAACATTGGGACGGTCTACATCGACGCATCAGATTGGGCTCGGGCCAACAGTTACCTAACGCAAGCTCTCGACACTTACCTAGAGAGCGAATATCAATACGATAATAGCTTTTTTATGGGGGTTATCTACGCAAACCTTAGCATCGTTCACTCGAGCCTCGGAGATAACAGAAAAGCGGAATATTATTTCAATGAAGCCATTCGACTTTCAATGCAAACGGGGTCTGACACAGTCAAGCACCACTCTTTATCCAGCTTTTCACAAATGTTGAGCTCGGTAGGAAAAATTGATGATGCATTAATGGTCGCACAACGTTGCGTAGACCTGCCCATTCCAAAAAATCTAGAAATGCTAAAAACGTCTTGTTACGAGGCATTTGCAGAGGCTTACCTCGCAAACAAACAATACGATAAAGCTATTACAACAGCGCTTAACGTTCTAGAACAAACCAAGTCAACCAGTGAATTAGAGCTGCGGCAGCGTATTGATATGCTTTCGGTACTGGTAAACGCTCATCAAATTCTTAATGACTATGAAGCCGCTTTTCATTATTTAACCCAATTAAGAGAGCTGGAGGCTGAGTTTTCTCATCATATTCATGGTGAAGAGATGATTAACATTAAGTTTGATCTCGAAGCTAAGTTAGCCCAGAAAGAACTCAAATTGCTAGAAACAAAAAATGCGCTACAAGCGTCTGAACTGCGTTCGCAGCGCTATCGAGAAATGTTCTACTTTATCGCTATTACGGCAATTGGTGTCGTTGGTTTTCGTTACGTACTGCGCGTTAGACGTATTAATAAAGCACTCACTCAAGAAAATACTACCGATCCGTTAACTCAACTGCATAACCGTCGCTATCTTCACATTTGGCTGGACAAAATGGCTCGTAGAAGCCCAGATAGAACATTTGCCTTAGCAGTTTTAGATGTTGATCATTTTAAAACCTTTAATGATCAATATGGACACGATATTGGCGATAAAATGCTGACTCATATTGCCACGCTATTTAATGAATCCACTCGCTCTGGTGACCTACTCATTCGTTGGGGTGGAGAAGAGTTTGTCCTATTATTCGAAGTACAGCGAGCTGAAGATTGCGCTAAGTTTTTGGAGCGATTGAGATATACTGTTGAAAACACGCCATTGGTGGTTGACTCTAAACCATTAAACGCGACAATTTCCCTTGGAGCAGTGGACAAACTGTCGGCACAAATAATTAAACAAGAATGGGATCAATGGTTTTTCTTGGCAGACCAAGCTTTGTATGATGCGAAGCAAGCTGGTAGAAACCAGTTCGTCATTCATCCTACATCATAAAAAAGCACACATGAAAAAAAATCTAATCATTATTACTTTTGCGCCTCTATTTCTTATGGCGTGTAGTAATCAGCAAGCATCTCAACTGGGAATGCGCAGCAGCAGTGTCAACGTGTATGCCCAGCAAATGAGTAACACTCAACTATGTGAAACTCTCTACTACAACCGTGCAACTAACCAAACCAAAGTGGCGATTGGTGCTGAGTTCAATCGACGTGGATTAAACAAAAAGTGGTGTGATAAAGAATTCGATAAGTTGTACATTAAAAAGTGGATTGATAACGTGCTGCCTAAGAAAAAAGCCGAACCCAAGAAACCAATCGCAACTATTCAACCCGCTTCAACTAAATAACCCACCATCTTGAAGCAGACGGTACACTCGTATTTTCTGCTTTTCATTTTTCATGCATGTTCGATGCGACATATAAAAACCTCATGGTTTCAGTAAATTAACAAAGACTTATGTTGTCCATCGAACTTTTAATGTAAACAAGTTGTAAATGGTTTTCGTCCTTATTCTTTGTCGTTAGCTTTGTTTGTTCCTGTTAGCGGAATATGAAACAGGAACTAAAAAATTCCAAACAAAGACATGAGGTCAAAAATGGAAATACGCATTAATCGCCTATTTGCTGCTATGTTGGCAGTAGGCATTGCACCTGCCGTCTCGGCGTTTGATCCACTCTATTCTGAACAATGGCACTTAGACAACACGGGGCAAACTGCGTTTGCGGCTAATCCTGCTGTTGCTGGGAACGACTTAAACACTAGGCTCACTCAGGCAATGGGGATTGCAGGTGTTGGTGTGAAAGTTGCCGTCATTGATTCTGGAGTTCAGATCGATCACCCCGACCTTGCAGGTAATATAGTTACAGGTAGCAGAAACTTCGTCGAAGACTCTTCATTCCCACCAAGTTATCCGGTTGATACTAATGGTCATGGCACTGCTGTAGCCGGTTTGATTAGCGCCGTCGGCAACAACGGTGAAGGCGGACGCGGTGTCGCTTCTCACTCTTCCCTCATCGGTTTTAACTGGTTAGCCAACCAGACATTAGAAGGCTGGTTAATCTCCCATGGCATGGACCCAGCAACACGCGATGTTCGCGTATTTAACCAAAGTTACGGTTTCAGCCCTATAAACCCGATTACTTTTGATGAAAGCGACCCTCAACTAAAACTTGAAATGGACGTGATGAAAAACGTCAGCGAGAGTAACGCCTGGGGTCGAGGTGCTGTATTTGTAAAGTCAGCAGGTAATGGTTACCGCTATTTCAATACAGGGCGATTCTTCGTATTGCCAAGTAACTTCTTTGCTGGTGGAGACAATCAAGGCTTACCGATGCACAACTCTGCTCAGTCTTATGATAACGCCAATTACTTCAATTTAGTCACTAGTGCACTACGAGCGGATGGTACGCGAGCGAGTTACTCATCGGTGGGGTCGAACGTGTGGGTTGCAGCACCAGCAGGTGAATATGGGCAAGATTTCCCTGCTATGGTCACCACTGATTTAATGGGTTGTGAAGAAGGGCAAAATACCAGTGATGGCCTTGGCATTAATGGGTTACACGGCGGAACGGAGCTCGATCCGAACTGTAACTATACCAGTACGATGAACGGAACCTCATCGGCTGCGCCGAACACATCGGGTGCCATCGCGGCAATCATGTCAACCAACCACGCACTTTCTGCTCGTGATGTACGTGCTTTACTAGCGGAGACAGCAAAAGTAACGGATAAAGCGCATCCAGGCGTACAGCTTGAATTTACTAACCATAATGGTGAACAGGTTAGCTACGAGGCAATTGCCCCTTGGCAGAAAAACGCAGCAGGCGTAGATTTCCATACTTTTTATGGCTTCGGCGCTGTAGATTTAGATGAAGCGATGCAACGTGCTCGCATGACGAATCGTGTTTTGCCAACTCAAGTCATTACGCCATGGGTTAATAACGCTACAGAAGTAAGTGTACCCGATGCAAGTCTAGTTGGTGGTTCTTCAAGTATCGCCATTGCCGATGAGCTGACAGTAGAATCCGTTCAAGTGACATTGACACTGGACCACGCTCGTCTGCCCGACTTAGCTATCGAGCTCATTTCGCCATCAGGGACTCGTTCCGTTTTGCAAACACCGCGCAATGGTCTTGTTGGTCAATCTCTTGATTCATCGATTACTGGCTACAAAGATCAATTAATGTTGTCTAACCAATTTTATGGCGAAGATGCAAAAGGCGAATGGACGTTGCGAGCAATAGATACGAACGGCGATGAAGTCTATTCTTACATTGCATATTTCAACTCTTCCACCATCTATGACGTTCCGATGGCAAACAACGCTCAGCCCGGTGTTATTAAGAACTGGTCGATGCGCATATTTGGACACTAAGGAGTCAATAACATGAAATACAAATCATTTTCTATGCTGGCTCTCGTTATCATGACGTCGAGTGTATACGCTGAGCAACAGCTCTCTCAACAGCCTGCACCAGAACTGTTTGTGCCATCAGAAGCGGTTGAGATTAATGGCCAAGATTATCGAAAAGTGCAAACTGGCACTATTAGAACCCTATCTGAAGACGTAAAACTTCAAGCGGGTGATGAGGTGTTTAAGAATGCGTTTAGTAACGTATCCAAAGCCACTGGACTGGTTTATATCACCGTAAACAATCCTAACGAAGCGAAAGCAGTCGCCAAAGAGTTAAAATTAGAAGTTATCTTCGCAGAGGGGGAATCAGCGGTGTTAAAAGCATCTCAAGATCAAGATCTGCTAAGTATTAGCGACTACCTAAACGCAGACAGCCGGGTAAAAGCGTCTAAAATTGAACTAAACAGCGGTAAATACCGTGCACAATAATTCTCTAACAAGAGAAGTTGGCCTGTAAAACCATGCCTCAGCGATTGCTGAGGCATTTTTATGGGTAGGAACAGATAGGCTATTATTCTTTAATAACATTTCGCATAACCAGTATGATACCTAAACACCCTACTCGCCTGCGCCTGTCATTTCTTAAACAAAATAATTTCCGTTCTTAGCTCTTCTTCCGTGGTTTCCTTCGGGCTAT
>NZ_JADDYG010000244.1:26314-26986 GCF_015163535.1 Vibrio sp. OPT46
CGCTATTATTCTTTAGTAACATTTCGCATAACTAGTATGATACCTAAACACCCTACTCGCCTGCGCCTGTCATTTCTTAAACAAAATAATTTCCGTTCTTAGCTCTTCTTCCGTGGTTTCCTTCGGGCTATTCAGATAGCGTTCGATTCCTAAAGGACTGGTTTTGACTTTCATATCACTCTGACGAACCAAGTTCATCGCTAAAGCCCATGCATTTCCCAAAAACTGATATTCACCTCGGTGTTCAACGACAAATGTTTCACTCTCAGGAATGGTACCGGTAACCGCCCCTTGAGGCGCTGGTACTGAGTTATGAAGAGGAAAGCAAGTGATAAACTCGAATGTACCTTTCTGCATATCCATCGACTGGTAATAACAAAACAATTCACCATTCACGGATAGGGTTTCGTCACTAATTAACTGTTCTAGTTGCTGAACATGCTTCTCAATTACCGAACCTAATTCCTGCAAGCTAGCCACACCCTTGATCCCAATGTAATGAATTTGAGGCAACGTTCGGTTACCTATTTCGACTAAGTCTGAATGCACTCTTCCGGTTTCAAGCTTACTTTTGAGCATGCGTAACCCACGTTGATAATCCATCTCTATCATCGACTTAAACATACTTTTCAGAAAGAACAGATACCAAGGGACGCGAGATTGCATTTGCCA
>NZ_JADDYG010000244.1:26996-63295 GCF_015163535.1 Vibrio sp. OPT46
GTAGCGTTCGATTCCTAAAGGACTGGTTTTGACTTTCATACCACTCTGACGAACCAAGTTCATCGCTAAAGCCCATGCATTTCCCAAAAACTGATATTCACCTCGGTGTTCAACGACAAATGTTTCACTCTCAGGAATGGTACCGGTAACCGCCCCTTGAGGCGCTGGTACTGAGTTATGAAGAGGAAAGCAAGTGATAAACTCGAATGTACCTTTCTGCATATCCATCGACTGGTAATAACAAAACAATTCACCATTCACGGATAGGGTTTCGTCACTAACTAACTGTTCTAGTTGCTGAACATGCTTCTCAATTACCGAACCTAATTCCTGCAAGCTAGCCACACCCTTGATCCCAATATAATGAATTTGAGGCAACGTTCGGTTCCCAATTTCGACTAAGTCTGAATGCACTCTTCCGGTTTCAAGCTTACTTTTAAGCATGCGTAACCCACGTTGATAATCCATCTCTATCATCGACTTAAACATACTTTTCAGAAAGAACAGATACCAAGGGACGCGAGATTGCATTTGCCATTCGACTAAACAGCCATTTTGTGACGGCGTCACGATTAGAGTCACCTTTCCATGGCTCTTGATTGGGCGAAAGAAATGTAGCTCCATATCTAATCGATGCTCTTGAGTACTTTCCAGTACAATCGCGCCAGTCCCAATACGCTGACCATTCCATTGATAACCAGCTCCAACGTGGCCCTGATTATCACTGAATGTCAGCTCGCAGCTTGGTTCAAGAATGATCCATGGTGACCAGCTGGGCCAGTTATTGAAGTTCTTGAGATAGCCAATAATTTCACTTTGATTCTTATTAATTTCAATACTTCGGCTGACCTGATAAGAGAGCATAACGGTTCCTCGAGTTTCCGCTTCACTAACTTCAGTCTAATTCAAATTCCAGTTTTTTCTTGTTTGACTACGGGTTAGATGCGTACGACAAGAAAAATCCAGAGCGTTAATTCTCACTTGAATCAATACGCGCAAAGCTAAGAGCAGAACTCCACTTTTGCACTAAATCGAACACCATCATCGTCCAGTACTAACGCCCACCCCATCCGTTCACATATTCGTTGTACGATAACAAGCCCACAACCATAACCAGCGTTGTACGTCTCGTTGCCATCGTGACGGTTTAGGATCTTAAGCGCATGACCTTTCAACTCAATTTCAATATCTCCCACACTATAGCTAAAGGCGTTTTTAATCAGATTGTTGATAACAATGGTCACAAAACTCTCTGGTGCCTTCACTACACCACTATGTTGTTCGTGCAAAGCGTAGTTCGAATCTTGCTTGGCAAATAAAGGAGCCAGCTCTTCCAGTTGTTTTTGTAAACAAGTAAGAAGCTGATGCTCTCCGTAATGTTGAGGCTCTATTTTCTCTTTACCAAGTAAGAGAAACGCTTCTGTCAGTACACGCATCTCGTCACAAGCTGACTGCATCCTCGTGATGGCTTTTTGCGCAACTCGAGGTTGATCAGGAAGACGCGTCAGAATGTCTGTTGAGCCTTTAATCACCATGATTGGCGTTCTCAACTCATGCGATGCAAAACGGCTAAATTCTTGTTCTCGTTTGAAATAGCCCGCGATATCGTTCTTATTATCCAGCAAAGTCTGCTCTATCTGGCGTGTTTCGCTGAACTTAGTTTCAACTTGGAAAGCGGGTTGATCCGGTGACATTTGGCTAATTTTGTCTTCAATTTGCGCTAATGGCCGAGACAATATTCGCACCATGTAAATGCCATACCCAACCATGACAAATGAAAACAAACCACCGAGCAGCAGCGTAAACTGATGCAGCGAGCTTTCGTATTCGTCCAAGTAATCATCTGAGTCATCTTGAAACACAATGTACATAAGCCCCTTCCCTGAGGGATGGTTCAATACAACAAAGTGTTTGTCTTCTTCACCAAGCAGGTATTCGTAAAAACCAGGTGAAGTAAAAGAGAGCAACCAATCGGGTGTCGGTGCTTCACTCCAATATGAGTTGAATTCCAATACGTTTGGCAATGGCGCATCCCAGCCCTGTTTCTCGAAATTCTCACTATAAAGCGCAGCTTCAGTATCTAGCCAGTGATGTAAACTCAGCACTTCCAGTTTGTTTTCTGCCACATAAATCAGCGACCAAAAAAGAGTAAACATCACAAAAGTCATGACCCCAAAACCCCAACGGATCTTGCGATAAATGCTTGGATATTCGTTATGCTTTAAGTCGGTAACCTTGTCCATGAATAGTCTCTAATCGTGATTCTTCAAAACCTTTGTCTAGCGCGGTTCTTAAACCGTAAATATGGCTACGAAGTGCATCACTTCCGGGTGGTTCGTCTCCCCACACACTATCGATCACTTCTGTGCGCGAGACCGCTGCTGGAGCACGTTGGAGGAGCAATTTTAAAATTTTAGTTTGAATTCGACTCAGCTTAATTTCTTTGTCTTTTCTCGTTACTTTTCCTGTACGCGCATCTAAACAAATATCTGCAAATTTGAGCGTTCCGATATCTTGTCTTGGACCACGATTAGCCAAAGCATGAACACGCAAACTGAGCTCTTCCATCGCAAATGGCTTCATTAAATAATCATCTCCCCCCGCTTTAAAAGCCGCGATTTTGTCATCTAGCGTATCTTTTGCCGTTAGGAAGAGAATTGGCGTTCCACATAACTTATCTTGTCGAAGCTTCTGTACCGTACTGATGCCATCGAGCTTCGGCATCATGATATCCATGATGATTACATCGTAATGATTTTCCTCGATTAACTTAATCGCAGCCTCTCCATGAAACGCACAATCGATAATCATGCCTTCTAGCTCAAGATAGTCTGCAATCGTCTCCGAGACGTTATGGTTGTCATCTACAATTAAAATTTTCATAAAATCACATTCCTTCACGATCTCTTCACGATATGCCCAATAAGATACAGACAATTTCCTAAACTCGCTCGTAAATTGAGGTTAATACAATGAAAAAACTCGCTCTTATTTCTGTAGTAGGTTTGGCATTGTCTGGTTGTGGTGGTTCAGGTGGTGGCAGCAATAGCGATAGCACACCAACTCAACCAACAGTGAAACCAAGTGTAGCGATTGGCTCTGTTGAAGCGGTCAACGTTGAAGAAAGCACGTTAACCGTCAATGGACATACGTATCGTGTGTCTGAGGTGGTTTATGACGACACACAAGTGCAATTGGCCGATGTAAAACCAAAAATGGTGGTTCGCGTGGGTTCAGATATTCGGCAAGCTTCGGACAATGGCGTCCGAGTCATACTTGAACCAACCATTACTGGACGTGTGACAGCAATTGATCATGTGAAGAAAAAATTCACGGTAAACGGCGTAGAGCTGCAGTTTGACGGTTTAAGT
Organism: Vibrio sp. OPT46; assembly: GCF_015163535.1. NCBI lineage: Bacteria > Pseudomonadati > Pseudomonadota > Gammaproteobacteria > Vibrionales > Vibrionaceae > Vibrio > Vibrio sp. OPT46. The sequence continues at coordinate 30,368 of NZ_JADDYG010000244.1, forward strand.
GATGATATAGAGATCAACGACTGGGTGATGGTGTCATCCTTGCCGACTGCGGATGCAGGTTATCGAGTGTTGTCTGTGGTCGAAATCGACGTAGATAACGATTACCCAGCCCTTGGAAGCTACTACGAACTGGAAGGTCGCATTACTAGTACCGATGAAAATGCTGGCACGTTTGAGCTTGGTACAAATATAACCGTATCTTACGACAACATTAGCCAACTTAGCATCGGCCAATGGGTAGAAGTAGAAGGTGAAATGCAAAACGGCATCTTCATGGCAAATGAGGTAGAAGTTGAAGACTACGACGATCTAAAAAATGACAGCGATGTGGAAGGTATCGTGACTTGGGTTGCCAAGGATTATAGTGAGTTCTCTCTAAACTACCGAGGAGCCTTCTTCATTGATAACGCAACACGCTTTGAGGATGGTAGCAAAGCTAATCTAGAACAAGGTCAAGAAGTAGAAGTGACCTCTGTGATGAAAAATGGCAAACGCACCGCTACCGTCATCGAATTTGAGCGGTCGGAGTTTGACAATGACAACCAATGGCGAGGTAAAGAGTTTGAATGTGAAGGCTATGTATCAAACTACGATGCTGATTCAAGAGCATTTAAAATCGAGCATTGTGAGAATGATGCTGATCAAGTACTAAGTAACACCACCGTTGTGATTGATGCGCAAACACGCTTCCAAGGCATTGAAGAACTTAACCTAAATGGTGCTCGTGTCGAAGTCGAAGGTGTGATCATTAACGAGCAAAATATTGCCCGTGAAGTGGAGTTAGACGTTTACGACAACTAATCCCTTCTACGCTTAAGAAAAAGTGTCACTTCGGTGGCACTTTTTCTTTTCACCTTACTTTGCTTCCCAAGCTCAAACCAACAAATTCTCAGTCAAAGCCTTTTCTCTCCGTTACACTTTACCTATGTTTCACAACATTGGTGACGACTATGAAAAAACGCAACCTCATTTTGTTAATCTTGTTTTTTGGTTCAGCCACGAGCTTAGCTAGCGTTATGGATCCTGACTGCGATGCAGAAAAGGCAGCTAAAGCCGCTGCGACAAAAGCCGTGGTTGGTGTTGGGGGTCGCTGTACGCCTAAAGAGGCACTGAAAGATACCGCAGTTGATGCAGGAAAAGACAAATTGCCAGATGAAGGGATGGCGGGTAAAGCTGTTGATGCAATGACACCGGAAAAAGAGAAGAAAACGATGAAAGACGTAACCAAAAAGCTCAATAAAGATTGATACGCTTTCTTGTAGTTAACTTTAATAGCGAAACTCCCCCCTCCCAAAAAAAGAGCGCCGATTGACGCTCTTTCCGAACTCTAATAGATAACCAATTATGCGGTTTCTGCTTCACCTATCCAATGATAATGGTGGTTGGCTTTTTTTCCCACTAAACCGAGCTCTGCCAATTCTTCAAATACCTTGTCTACCTCTTCCGCAGACAGCCTAAACTGTTTAGCAACGGCTTTTTTGGTGCACGTAATTTGATGCGTTTTAAGTGCATCGCTAACTTGCTCTAACAAGGTTTTCGGTTCCTTTGGTTCTTCTGGCTCCGGCGCAGCTGGTATTTCTTGCTCTTCTTCCTCTTTTATATGAGGAAGATAACCCGCAGGCGCTGGGTCTATATCGCGAACTGTTTTCAATATCATGCCCTCATTTCTGCGATAGAAATATCGGAACCGTTGCTCTTCACCAATCAAGCCAACAAAAAATGCAGCAAAGAAGTCCAAAAGAATCGAAAGAAATACAACCAAGCCAAGCTGAGCTTGCTGAGAGGTGGTACCAAATGCGTTGGCTAGGCTATCAATCAAACCAATCACTGAGCCTTGCGTAACCGGCGGTAAACTATCACGCTCCATAGCCAAGCGTTGCTGCTCTTCACGTAAGGTTTTGTTTTGATCCTGAATGCGAGTTACACCAGTCGCGATACGCTCCATCTCGATGTATTTCTGCGCTGCCATATTGTTGAGCTCAATCTGCTTATCGATTGCCGCAATCTGACGATTAAACGCTTCCACTTTCGCCTGCTCTACCGAAATATGACTTTGTGCACTATTGGTTGCACTATTAATGCCACCAATACTACCGCCAATGGAAATCGCAGCTAAGACTAAATAAAACACGAGAGCGGTTGCTGCTCCTGTGTAGTTGCGATGGGCTCGGCGCTCACCGTATTCATACCAAGCGTAAAATTTACCCGCTTCAAAAATGATCGCTAAACCACCAAATAAGGTTTGCATCATCGGATTTTCGTCGATAGACAAAAATAGCAATAGAGAAAAAATAGTCGATGCTAAAATCGCAGCACCAGTGAATGCGTATACACTCACCATGGCAAATCGACCTTTAGGGTATCGATATCCAATCTGTTGTTCGTATTTCATTTGAGAAATTTCTTAAGATTAATCGCCCCTCCTACTAAGTAGGACGGACGTTTCTGGCATGTACAAAGGAGCGCAGAATACCGTATCCTTTATTAAATTACTGTCATAATTCCGTTAATGGAAAACAAGTGAAGATTCGGTAGGCATTTTGAATCGATATCAGCCAAATCTAGCACGTAAAAACACCACCACGACACCCACTAACCGAAGCTTCAGTGACATATAAGAGAGATTAATTCGGTATCTTCAAAAGCGACTAGGCAAGACTGACAAGTTGAATTGGAGGTTGTGAATGTCAGCCGAATCAAGACATTAAAGCGTTAAAAATAGACAATAAAACAAATAACGCACACTTGCATCACCTTTTAGTAAACTGATAATTACATTGTTTGGTTAATTTGTTAGTATCCCGCGCCGAAGAAGATAAGCACTCAATTGTATGGAAAACACTCTAATACAGCACAAACACCATCGCTTGCACGCTATTGCGGTTATTATCGCGGTGTTGTTTCAGTTGTATTTAGCGTCCACAGCCGCTCTTAACCCTACACAAGTTCACAGCACAACTTGGCTCAACAAAGTCCAAAGTGAAAAGGTTTTACTGTGTACCGCAGATGGTTTCAAATGGGTGGATATCAATACGTTGATTGAGGCTAACGCTCAATCTTCTTCTAAGCTCATCCAAGATCTTAACTTACACGACGGCTTCCAGTTTGAATGCCCGCTTCTTCAAGCTGTTCAATTCTTTCTTTTAGTTGCGATTGGGCTTTACCTGACAACCATCCATTGGCTGCGCCGAGTAAAGTATGCACTGACGACTTATCACTTTTCAAAATGCGATAAGCTCGTTTACAAACACATCGCGCCTAAGCACTCTCCGCCGAGTGTTTTTCCTGCCTAACAGGCATCTAATCATTGACAACTTTATTCAAAAATAACGATGACTCTGTTTGTTGTCCATTCAGAGAAGCTATTAATTCAAAAGGAAAAACACATGCTTAAATCATTAAAAACCGCCGCTATCGCGCTTATTGCTGTCATCGCTAGCCCACTGAGTTTAGCGCACGATTATGAAGCAGGAAAAATTCATATCGACCATCCATGGAGCCGCGAAGCGCCACCAAACGCACCTGTTATCGGTGGTTTTTTTCAATTAACCAACCACGGTGACAGTGAAGATGCATTGATCGCAGCAGAAAGCCCAATCGCAGGGCATGTCGAAATTCACACGCATAAGAAAGAAGATGGTGTGATGAAAATGATTAAGATTGACGAAGTGCGCGTTCCAGCCAATGACTCAGTGTTGTTTAAGCCAGGCAGCTTCCATTTAATGATTTTTAACCCAACACAAACTCTTAAAGAAGGCGACCGCTTCCCTATGACGTTAACATTCAAAAACGCGGGTAAAGTGGAAGTAGAAATGGCGGTTGAAAAACAAGGTCACATGGAAAAACACATGCACCATTAATGACGTAAACAAAAGTGCCCGCTGATTTAGCGGGCATTTTTATCTCAGCTTAGTCAAAATCATTATTCCGGTAGATCCTAACTCGACTCTTCAGAATAATGGTGATGAATAACGCTCGGCGAAACGGGGTCACATATCATAACAGCGTGCTCGGGCAAGAGATTCTAAATCACGCTCGTCCCTCACTATTCAGAATGACCTTGAAAGACTTAAGATCCTAAAAAGGTTCCCTACCCGCTTAAAACTCAACCTCTCGACAAAGTTCTCCAACCATCACTTGGCAAGCCTAAATGAAATCATAAGTTTGGCAACAAAGACCCACTGTTAATCGGCTTTCTTTCTACTTGAAACAAACCTCAGCCCAACGAGCTAAGCCGGCAGCTATATGCTCAATTGTTTATATATCCCGATTCTCCTGACTAGATACAAATCATGCACGACCGTAAAAGTCGATATATGCCACTGGATGAGTCAGCATCTCAAAAAAGTACGTGATCGACTTCTCATTGTTGGTGTTTCTCTGTTTATTAAAACCATTTGTATTACAATAATACCCTATGTTAAATGAAAAATCCTTTCCAACTCTACAAACATGAGAGAACACCATTATGTCTACTAAAATTGCATTTATTTCTGGTGCTACTGGCGGTATCGGCTTCCAAGTGGCAAAGCGTCTTGGTCAGGATGGATACACGGTCATTCTAAACGGCATTGAAGATGAAAAAGGTTCGGAGTGTGTCTCCAAACTACATAACGCAGGGATTGAGGCTGAATACTACGGTTTTGACGTTACAGATGAACATGCCGTCGATGAAAACATCAATGCTATTGGTGAAAAATACGGCAAAATCGATGTTGTCGTTAATAACGCAGGTGGTCTTGGTGGTCGTAGTCCTATTGAAGGTATGGAAACTGCTTTTTTCCGTAAAGTCATGGCTTTAAACCTCGATAGTGCATTCTTCGTATCACGCGCAGCGATTCCATTTCTAAAAAAGTCTGATAACGCATCAATTATCAACTTCACTTCAAACGCTGCTTGGAATGCAGGTGGTCCAGGTGCAGGTATTTACGGTACATCAAAAGCCGCCGTTCATACATTAACTCGCGCTTTAGCTAAAGAGTTAGCTCCGGCAGGAATTCGAGTCAATGCAGTATCTCCTGGCACTATCGATACACCATTCCATGCTCAAATCAAAGCAACCAAGCCTGAAGTATTTGCTTCTTGGGCAGACAGTATTATGCTTGGACGCCTAGGCCAGCCAGAGGAAGTCGCCTCTGCTATCTCTTTTCTGGTAAGTAAAGATGCATCATTCATTACCGCAGAAACACTGCAAATTGGTGGTGGTCAAGCTTTAGGCATTTAGTACCAATAAGTCTTTTTACCTATCAGTAAGTACGCTTTAGTACTGATTTGATAACGGCCGCAGTATGTTTGTACTGCGGCTTATCCTTATACCACCTCGCCTTTCACCCCATCTGGAACGTTTCACCCATTTTTGGTATAGACAGTATTCCTCTAGCTGAAACAAAATCACTTGTATTACAATAAATCTTATTTTTACGTTATTTAAGCCTCCTAAAGGCTTTGTTCACGATAAAATGGAAGCGTGATGAATCCGCTTTTCTTATATACACTGATGAATAAAACCCCCACAAACCTTACTTACATCTCACTTTTAGAAAAAATTCATCCCAAGCCCGCTATGCTCATAATTTTCAATTGCAAAAGCCACAATAGTCATTATGATTACTAACAAGCAATATAATCATACAATAGTATTTTTGGAGTTAAAATGACTAAACCTATCATTGGTTTCATCGGCCTAGGCTTGATGGGCGGAAACATGGTTGAAAACCTACAGAAACGTGGTTACGAAGTTGCTGTAATGGACCTCAATAAAGATGCTGTTGACGCAGTACTAGCTCGTGGAAACGCTTCTGAAGCTTCTTCAGGTAAAGAGCTAGCAGAGAAAAGTGATATCGTGATGCTGTGCCTAACAACATCTGAAGTTGTCGAAAAAGTTGTTTACGGAGACATTGGTGTTCTAGCTGGCATGTCAGAAGGTAAAACACTCATCGACTTCGGTACATCTATTCCAGCTTCAACGAAGAAGATTGGCGCTGACCTTGCTAAGAAAGGGGCTGGTATGATTGATGCGCCTCTAGGTCGTACACCTGCCCACGCAAAAGATGGTTTACTGAACATCATGGCCGCAGGCGACGTCGAAACATTCAATAAGGTTAAGCCAGTGCTGGACGATCAAGGTGAAAACGTATTCCACCTTGGTACACTAGGCTCTGGTCACGTAACTAAGCTTGTGAATAACTTTATGGGTATGACAACCGTAGCAACAATGTCTCAGGCATTTGCTGTTGCTAAACGTGCTGGTGTTGATGGTCAACAATTATTCGACATCATGTCTGCAGGACCATCAAACTCACCATTTATGCAATTCTGTAAGTTTTACGCCGTAGATGGCGAAGAAAAACTAGGCTTCTCTGTCGCAAACGCAAACAAAGACCTCGGTTACTTCCTTGCTCTATGCGAAGAGCTTGGTACAACTTCCCTGATTGCAGAGGGCACTTCTAGGAGTCTACAAGCAGCAGTTGATAAAGGCCTTGGTCAAAATGACGTTCCAGTCATCTTCGACTACTTTGCAGAGCTAGAAGCTTAGTCACACTCAGTTGTAACTAAAAGCCCAGCTACCAATGTAGCTGGGCTTTTTTTGTTTTTCCCCAGACGCTCATCACTCCTTGATACCCTAGCCACTCCTTTAAAGTTTTGCAGGGCAGCCTCTTCCAATTCTCTTATATATTTTCCACTCACACTTCAAAACCTCTCTCCTATTTCTGGCGTACGCCTCATTAAAGCTACGTCTGATTTAATGCTTTTTCTTTGCTAAGAAGGCACACATATTTATTTAAATAGACAAAGCATCAGGTTTGGGGTGTAAAGTGTAAACACGGCGTGCAAAGAAAGTTAGATTGCTTTTTCGCTTTAGGCTGACGACTCTAATGTGAATATAGTCGCACCTTATTGGGAGTTCCCCAATACAACGAATAACAACAAACGATGCGCCACGCTTTCTCAGTCAGCTTGATCAAAAAACCCCACGGCTTTAACACCGCGGGATTTTTCATTGAGAGTCTTTAACTTTGGTTAGCTTTTCGCGTTAGCTAACTTTGGGCTTTTAGGCCCTCGTGCTGCGTTCACCAATAGAACACCCACCGAGAGAACAATCGCACCACACAAGATAAACAGTAGTCGACCTGATGGTTCGTTTGGAATCAGAGCCATCGCTAGAATACCGAAGCCCGCTACGCTGATAAGTTTACCAAGCATGCCACGCTGTTTTGTATCTAAGTTCTGCTGCTCTTCGCTGTCAGCCACAAGTGGCGTGTTCCAGTTCTCGAACAATTGGTCCACTTCTTTCTCACGTTCAAGTGATAGACCTTTGTAGAAGCGCGTTGTCAGCAAGAAGAAACCACCGGTGAAGATAACGTGTGCCGCTAAGCTCAAGCCAACTTTTAGGTCTGCCCACTCACGTCCTGTAAACGCTTGCTCTAGACCGAATAGGCGCTCTACATCTTCTGCTTGTAGTGAGATACCGAAGATGTAAGAAACAAAGCCACCAACAACCAGTGTTGCCCAACCAGCCCAATCCGGCGTCTTACGAATCCACATACCAAGTAGTACAGGAATCAGCATTGGGAAGCCAATTAATGCACCGACGTTCAGTACGATATCGAACAGGCTCAAGTGACGTAGTGAGTTAATGAATAGACCGATACCAATGATGATGAAGCCCATCACGATAGTCGTTGCTTTACTCACGATAACCAGTTCTTTTTGCGACGCTTGTGGACGCACAATCGGGCTGTAGAAGTTCATCACAAAGATGCCCGCGTTACGGTTAAGACCAGAGTCCATTGAAGACATGGTCGCCGCAAACATTGCTGACATCAGAAGACCCACCATACCTGCTGGCATTACGTTTTGTACGAATGCTAGGTAAGCTGCATCACCACCTACTGAGCCGTATTGCTCTGCGAAATCAGGCATAAATGCCGCAACGTACCAAGGTGGTAGGAACCAGATGATAGGACCAACAATCATCAGCACACATGCAAGACCTGCAGCTTTACGTGCGTTTTCACTGTCTTTTGCACATAAGTAGCGGTAAGCGTTGATGCTGTTGTTCATGACACCGAACTGTTTAACAAAGATGAACACAACCCAAAGGATAAAGATACTGAAGTAGTTCAGGTTGTTACCCAGCATGAAGTCGCCGTGGAAGTTCGACACGATGTTGCCAATACCGCCACCATGGAAGTATGCCGCCACCGCACAAGTGATCGTCACTGCCATGATAACCAGCATCTGCATAAAGTCAGATGCAACAACTGCCCAAGAGCCACCCGTTACCGCCATTAGCATTAGCACTAAACCCGTAACGATGATGGTCGCTTCCATAGGAATGTTGAAGACCGCTGCCACGAAAATCGCAAGACCATTCAACCAAATACCGGCTGAGATCAAGCTGTCTGGCATACCAGCCCAAGTGAAGAACTGCTCTGAAGTCTTACCAAAACGTTGACGAATTGCTTCAATCGCCGTCACTACACGTAACTGACGGAACTTTGGAGCAAAGTAGAGATAGTTCATGAAGTAGCCAAATGCGTTGGCTAAGAATAGGATTACAACAACGAAACCGTCATTGAACGCGCGTCCTGCGGCACCTGTAAACGTCCATGCTGAAAATTGCGTCATGAAGGCGGTAGCACCTACCATCCACCATAACATCTTACCGCCCCCTCGGAAGTAGTCACTGGTTGAGGTAGTGAACTTACGGAACATCCAACCAATTGCAACTAAGAAGAAGAAGTAGGCAAGAACAACAAGAGTATCAATAGTCATTTTTTCAGCCTTTCAAGTTTGATCATTTTCTAACGTCTAGACTACTCTTCTCACAACTCCATTTGTACTACAATAAGCTTTAATTGTGATCTAAAGCATAAGTTATTCAACGAAAAGAATACGTCAAACCCCTTACTTTCTTAGACCAATGGCTTTCTAGGAGATAATTGCCACTCAGAACACCTCAATATATTGTAATACAAATTGTCTAGTTGAAATTTATTAGAGTATGGAATATTTTTCTTCTTCGCGCTTTGTCTGAAGATCAAAAATGCGCGGCATTTCTTTGAAGGAAACGTAATGAGATGTTTCGAAAAAATTTGATAGAAAGTAGGATTTATATGAATGCGATTCTTAACTCTCGCCTCTTTCAAACTTTCAAACACAAAAAAGCGAGCACTGAGGCTCGCTTTTCATTCTTTCGCTAGTTTTATCGGGGTGTTACGACACTTATGCTACGTGAGCTACTGCGTCGCGAACCAGTGTCCCTAGTTCATCCCACTTACCTTCATCGATAAGTTTTGTTGGAACCATCCAAGTACCGCCACATGCCAGTACTGAAGGGATAGACAGGTACTCGTCTACGTTACCTAGGCTCACGCCACCTGTTGGCATGAATTTCACTGGGTAAACCGCCGTTAGTGCTTTAAGCATACCAACGCCGCCAGATGGCTCAGCAGGGAAGAACTTAAGTGTACGCAAACCCATTTCCATCGCTTGCTCAACTAGGCTTGGGTTGTTTACGCCAGGTACGATAGCCACGCCTTTGTCTAGGCAGTATTGAACCGTGCGAGGGTTAAAGCCAGGGCTTACGATAAAGTCCACACCAGCTTCGATCGCTTGGTCAACTTGCTCGTTAGTCAAAACTGTACCCGCGCCAATCAGCATTTCAGGGAACTCAGCGCGCATCGCTGCGATTGCGTCCGCTGCACACTCTGTGCGGAACGTGATTTCTGCGCAAGGCATACCGTTTTCAACCAACGTGCGGCCTAGAGGGATCGCATCTTCTGCTTTGTTGATGGCAATAACAGGAATTACTTTTAGGTTTGCTAATTGTTCGTTTAATGTCGTCATAAGAGTGTACTCGTCGTCGTTAACTTGAGTTCAATAAATCACTGCGGAGCGCCGATTACTCAACGCTCCGCAAAAGAATTACAAAGGAAGATCTGGCATCACTTCACGTGGAATGATGGCACCTTTATGTTGAATTACCGCGCCAGCCATACAGTGGCCAGAGTAAGCCGATTCCGCTGCATTGCCGCCAGTCAAACGCTTCGCCAAGAAGCCCGCACTGAAAGAATCACCAGCCGCTGTTGTATCAATCACGTTGTCGACTTTGTTTGGCGCCACGTATTGCGCTTCGCCATTCGCCACAACCAAGCAATCTTTGCTACCACGTTTGATGATGATTTCATCCACGCCCAGTGCAGAGGTTCTCTCGATGCACTGTTCTAGATGCTCGTCACCGTAAAGCATTTGCTCATCTTCAAATGTGAGCAGTGCGATATCTGTGTGCTTAAGGATCTTAAGGTACCAAGACATGGCATTCTCGCGGCTCTCCCACAATTTAGGACGGTAGTTGTTATCGAAAATAACCTTACCACCTTGTGCCTTGAAGCGCTCAAGGAAGCCAAACAGTTGCGTCTTACCTTCTTCAGTAAGGATCGCTAATGTAATACCGCTCAAGTAAACCGCATCGTACGAGTAAAGTTTGTCGACTAATTGCGGAGACTCATTTTGCTCGAATAGGAACTTAGCGGCCGCTTCGTTACGCCAGTAGTGGAAGTAACGTTCGCCAGTTTCATCGGTTTCGATGTAGTAAATACCTGGTTGCTTTTCTTTAACGGAAAGAACCAGACTAGTATCGATGCCCTCTTCTTGCCATGCTGATAGCATTTCTTGGCTAAAAGGATCGTTACCCAGAGCCGTTACATAGCTGGTTTTGATATCGTGAGCTTTGGTCAAACGAGATAAATACAGTGCGGTATTCAACGTATCACCACCGAATGACTGCTTTAGCTGACCTTCCTTTTTCTGTAGCTCAACCATACATTCGCCAATGACCGCGATGTTTAATGATTTCATGTTGTCACCTTAGCAACTGAGGTTGCGCTATAGATTATTTTAAGAAGTCTTCACGAGCTGGGTTGAAGATGTCTAGAAGAATGCTGTCTTGCTCTAGTGCAACCGCACCGTGCATCATGTGCTTACGAGCAAAGTATGCGTCGCCTTCTTTAAGTACTTTCTTCTCGCCTTCGATTTCTGCTTCAAAGCTACCACGTACTACGTAGCCGATTTGATCATGGATTTCGTGAGTATGCGGAGCGCCAATCGCACCTTTGTCGAAACATAGGTGAACCGCCATTAGGTCATCTGTGTAAGCAACAATTTTACGTTTGATACCGCCGCCTAGCTCTTCCCACGGGTTCTCATCTAATACAAAGAAAGAATTCATCGTCATACTCCTAAAAAGTCTCTATTAAAGCGAACCCTACGGCACTTCATTCTTAACCATGCTTTTATTAAAAGGTTCTCTTAAAAAAGCGTCGTATTGATAAAAGTGAAACGCGAAGCGAAAGGGTCTGCTGTCGAATTGGTAACGAGCATATCCGATCTATTTTAATTGTCATACAATATATCTAAAAATATGTGATATTCATCAAACGGTGCTCGTTAAAGCATTCCACTTAACGATTGATAACGCCGAAACATCAGCCACAACAAGGATTGCCACAACAATACAAATCAATAAGTTAGCTAAATTCGCGTGATTTCACTCTACCTTTTTGCCACAAAAACTACACCCAAACTTAATATTGTATTACTTTATGGGAAGTTTAAGAAAACAACACACTTCATCTGAGGGTGGTAAAGAAATGACTACACAACCGATTTTGTTGACTGAAGCAGAAGTCGAACTACTAAGAAAGGAAGTCGGAAAGCCGAGCTTAATGGGCAAATCCATTGAAGCGAATCGCAAGGAACTTGAAGCCTTCATGCGTCTGCCTCTAGACGTACCAGGTCACGGCGAAGCAGGTGGCTACGAGCACAACCGCCACAAACAAAACTATACCTACATGAACTTAGCGGGTCGTTTGTTCTTGATCACTCAAGAAGAAAAGTACGCGCAGTTCGTTAAAGATCTTCTCGCTATTTACGCAGAGAAGTACCTCACCTTTGATTTCCACGTACAGAAAAACACTAACCCAACAGGTCGTCTTTTCCACCAGATCCTTAATGAACACTGTTGGTTAATGTTTACTAGCCTTGCTTACTCTTGCGTGGCATCAGTGATGACGGAAGAAGAGCGCACAGCCGTTGTTGAGCGCATTTTCGAACCAATGCTAGACATGTTCACAGTAAAATACGCGCACGATTTCGACCGTATTCACAACCACGGTATCTGGGCAGTTGCGGCTGTTGGTATTTGTGGTCTAGCTATTGGTAAACCTGAATATCTAGAGATGTCGGTATACGGTCAAGACCGTGATGATACCGGTGGCTTCCTAGCGCAAATCTCACAACTGTTCGCCCCTTCTGGTTACTACATGGAAGGCCCTTACTACCATCGTTATGCGATTCGTCCAACTTGTGTATTTGCAGAAGTAGTACACCGTCATATGCCTGAAGTAGACATCTACAACTACAAAGACAAAGTGATTGGCAACACAGTACAAGCGATGCTGGCAACGGCTTACCCGAATGGTGAGTTCCCTGCCCTAAACGACGCATCTCGTACCATGAGCATTACAGATATGGGTGTTCAAGTTGCGGTGAGCGTTTACAGCAAACACTACGGTATGGATGACAACATCCTAGGCATGGCGAAGATTCAAAACGCAGTTTGGATGCACCCTTGTGGTCTTGAGCTTTCTCAAGCCTATGATAAAGCCATCGCAGACCGTGAAATCGGCATGCCTTTCTGGCCGAGCGTGGAACTTAACGAAGGTCCAACTGGTAACAACGGTGCACAAGGCTTTATCCGTATGCAGGATAAAACCGGTGATGTGTCACAGCTTGTGATGAACTACGGTCAACACGGCATGGGACATGGTAACTTCGATACGCTTGGCATTACCTTCTTCAACCGTGGTCAAGAAGTGCTGCGTGAATACGGCTTCTGTCGCTGGGTAAACGTTGAGCCTAAATTCGGCGGTCGTTACCTAGACGAAAACAAATCCTACGCACGTCAAACTATCGCGCATAACGCGGTAACGATTGATGAGCAATGTCAGAATGGTTTCGATGTAGACCGCGCTGATTCAGTGCACGGTTTGCCTCACTTCTTCAAAGTAGAAGGCACTGAAATCAACGGTATGAGTGCGTTTGCGAACGACCATTACCCGAATACAGACATGCAGCGCAGTGTGTTCATGCTTAACCTCGATGAGCTTGAAGCACCGCTACTGCTAGACCTTTACCGCATCGAAGGTGAAGGCGAACATCAGTACGACTACTCTCATCAATACGATGGTCAAATCGTACGTACTAACTTTGATTACCAAAGCTTTGGTGAACTGAGCACGCTTGGCGATGATTTCGGTTATCAACACCTTTGGAAAGTAGCAAGCGGCAAAGTGCAAGATACGGCGTTGGTTAGCTGGCTACAAAACAACACCTACTACACTTGGTTAGGCACAAGCAGCAGCGCGAAACAAAACGGTGACAATGAAGTTATCTTCACTCGCACTGGCGCCAATGACCCGAGCTTTAACCTACGTAGCGAACCAGCATTCATTCTACGCAGCAAGGGCGAATCGACGCTATTTGCTTCTGTGCTAGAAACACACGGCTACTTCAACGAAGAGTTTGAGCAGTCGGTGAATGCACGTGGTCAGGTGAAAGATATCCGCGTCGTGGGTTACAACGCCGTTGGCAGCATCGTAGAAATCACGACTGAAAAATCACTGGTTACTGTGATGATCAGCAATGTGCTAGGCGCTGACGACCAAACCCCACACCAAGTAGAATTGAACGGTAAAACCTACAGCTGGAATGGCTTCTACTCTCTAGAAGTAAACGTATTCGGGCAGGAGAAATAATAATGAGCTACCAAACCCAGTCTTACCAACCGCTATTAATGAACTTTGAAGAAGCGGCAGAACTAAGCAAAGCACTTGGCACGGATAGCCTATTAGGAAATGCACTCGCACGTGACATCAAACAAACTGACGCTTACATGGCCGAGGTGGGTATTGAAGTTCCAGGTCACGGCGAAGGCGGCGGCTACGAGCATAACCGTCACAAGCAAAACTACATCCACATTGATCTAGCGGGTCGCCTATTCCTTATCACTGGCGAACAGAAATACCGTGATTACATCGTGGACATGCTAACGGCTTACGCGAAGGTTTACCCGACGCTAGAGAGCAACACCAGCCGCGACTCTAACCCTCCGGGTAAGATCTTCCACCAAACTCTTAACGAGAACATGTGGATGCTATACGCCTCTTGTGCGTACAGCTGCATTTACCACACATTGGAAGAAGAGCAAAAAACACTGATTGAAAACGACCTGTTCAAACAAATGATTGAGCTGTTCGTGGTCACTTACGGTCACGACTTTGACATCGTACACAACCACGGTCTATGGGCAGTAGCAGCTGTAGGTATCTGTGGTTACGCAATTAACGATCAAGATGCGGTAGACAAAGCGCTTTACGGCTTGAAACTGGACAAAGTGAGCGGCGGCTTCCTAGCTCAGCTAGACCAACTGTTCTCGCCAGATGGCTACTACATGGAAGGTCCTTACTACCACCGTTTCTCGCTACGTCCAATCTACCTATTCGCAGAAGCGATTGAACGTCGTCAGCCTGAGCTTGGTATTTACGAATTTAACGACTCGGTAATCAAGACCACGTCTTACGCAGTATTTAAGACGGCATTCCCAGATGGTACTTTGCCAGCACTGAACGATTCATCGAAGACGATTTCGATCAACGATGAAGGCGTAATCATGGCAACGTCAGTATGTTTCCACCGTTACGAGCAGTCTGAAACGCTACTTGGCATGGCAGACCACCAGCAAGACGTTTGGGTTCATATCTCAGGTAAAACATTGTCTGACTCGGTTGCAGCAGCAGACAACATCAAACCATTCAACTGGGGTAGCCTATTCGTAACAGACGGCCCAGAAGGCGAAAAAGGCGGCGTAAGCATTCTTCGTCACCGTGACGAGCAAGACGACGATACGATGGCGCTTATCTGGTTTGGTCAACACGGCAGCGATCACCAGTACCACTCAGCGCTAGACCACGGTCACTACGATGGTCTGCACCTGAGCGTGTTTAACCGCGGTCATGAAGTGCTGCACGATTACGGCTTTGGTCGCTGGGTAAACGTTGAGCCTAAATTTGGCGGTCGTTACATCCCAGAGAACAAGTCTTACTGTAAGCAGACAGTCGCGCACAACACAGTAACGGTTGACCAAAAGACGCAAAACAACTTCGACACAGCGCTAGCAGAAACCAAGTTCGGTTCTAAGCACTTCTTCAAAGCTGATGACGAAAAACTGCAAGGCATGAGCGGTCGTATTTCTGGTTACTACAATGGTGTAGACATGCAGCGCAGCATCATTCTTGCTGAATTGCCAGAATTCGAAAAACCACTTGTGATTGATGTTTACCGCATCGAAGCAGATCAAGAGCACCAATACGACCTGCCAGTGCACTACTCTGGTCAAATCATCCGCACGGATTTTGAATACGATGTAGAAAGCACGCTGCGTCCAATGGGCGAAGACAACGGCTACCAACACCTATGGAATGTGGGTTCAGGCCAAGTTGAAGGCAGCTCACTGGTAAGTTGGTTGCACGACAACAGCTACTACTCGCTAATCACAAGCGCAACAAACGGCGGCAAAGTGTTCTTCACTCGCACTGGCGCAAATGATCCAGACTTCAACTTGAAGAGCGAGCCAGCACTGATCCTACGTCAATCTGGTCAGAACCACGTATTTGCTTCTGTGCTAGAGACACACGGTTACTTCAACGAGTCTATCGAAGCATCGGTTGGCGCTCGTGGTCTAGTAGAGTCAGTAACCGTCGTTGGCAACAACGAAGTGAGTACCGTGATTCGTCTGCAAACCACCACAGGCAACACTTACCACTTCGCTATCTGCAATCTAGATGAAGACAAACAGAACGCGGCACATCGCGTTGAGTTCGACGGTGTGGCTTACACTTGGGAAGGCGCATTCGCACAAATTTAATCTTTAGCTAGTCACTAAAAATTAATGTAAAAATCGGGAACTAATTCAAAGCCGGACGTCATGTTCGGCTTTTTTTGATTGTTTACATGACTCTACATGAGCTTATCAATTAGCGTTTAATCATAGTAAAACCGTTAATAACTCTTAGGAAAAACAGACATAACTTAACCTTACGCCTTATCAAAGACACCACTTATAGATATAGAACTCTTCTGAGATTTAATTAACACTTTTACTATTTAACTTATGACTAAACTACTCCCCAACAACACTAAAATGATATTGTATTACAAATATTAGATAGTGTAAGAGACGTACTACTGTGTTTATAAAATCAACTAAATTGCTTCTAATAAGCTTCTCTGGGCTTGGATTAATAGGGTGTGGAGGAAATACCTCCCCTACAAGCCAAGATGATAAACCAAATATTCCACACCAAGAGCATGTAGCACCATACTCAATAGCAAAATTTCAAAACATATTGAGTAATTCAGATTTACAAGTATCAGATCCCAATGGGAAGGAGGGAAATAAAACCAGTGACGTCAAAAATGGAGCATTCTCGGATTATAAGAGTGACCACTTTTACGCAGAAAAGGATTCCAATTACCTTGTCTTTAAAATGTCGAACTACAAAATGCGCTCAGAAGTTCGTGAGCGAGAAAACTTCAACATTTCAGAACAAGGCGTCTCTAGAACTTTGTATGCAGATGTTCGATTACCAGAGATTAACCTTGCAATGGCTAGCTCCCCTGCAAACCATGATGAAGTCACTTTCCTGCAAATTCATAACAAAGGCACAGATACTTCTGGTACAGGTGCTATCCCACACCCTTTGTTACGAATCGTTTGGGAACAAGAACGAAACAGTATCACTGGTCATTACTGGGCGGTAGTAAAGAACAATGCCATAGATTGCAGTCTACCTTCTAGCGCATCAGATTGTTATGCAACATCATACGATCGTTATGATTTAGGAAAAGCCGATCTCAACGCATTCACGCGATTCGAAGTAAAAATCGGAGAAAACACATTAACCATTAAAGTGAACGATGAGCAAAAGGTAAATGTAGATGTATCCTACTGGCAGCACCTCCTGAGCTACTTTAAAGCCGGAGTTTACAACCAGTTTGAAAACGGTGAAGCAAAGGTACAATTTAAGCAGTTAGGACTAACCGAAACTGACCATACTGATTCAATAGCTTGGAATATTGACGATTGGAAATTAACCATTCCTACAAGCAAAAATGATTGGTATGGTTTTGGCGGTGACAGCGCGACTGAATTAGAGCCTGAGCGTTGTAATTCAAGTAAAGATCCTCTGTCTAACGAAGAGAGCGTTTACCAACGCGAGATTGATTTATCATACTTCAATGTTATTGACGGTAGCATGCATTTCCGCGCCGATATGGGTTACGGCACGTCAACGGCCAACTCCAGTTACATCCGTTCAGAATTGCGAGAGCTCTACATCAGTACTAACTCCCCGGATTGCAGCACCAGCGATGAAGAGACAAGTTGGTATATTGAAGATAGTCGTACCGGTGCAACTTCTCATACGCTAAACGCAACACTAAGAATCAACGAATACCCTAAAATCGACGGTCAATTACCAAAAGTCGTGGTAGGCCAGATACATGGTTGGAAAATCAGCCAAGCACTCGTGAAGCTACTTTGGGAAGGTGACAATAAGCCAGTCCGAGTTATTCTGAACGATAACTACAAACTTGATAACAACAAAGACTGTACTGATTGCAACGCATTCAGCGTTAAGCTTGGTACCTACGCGGTAAACGAAGACTGGCAATATACGATCCGTGCCGATAAGGAAGGACTGTTTTTAGCCACCTACGATGCAGATGGCAGTAATATGGTCTCGCACACACTGAAGTGGGGAGAAGCATACTCAGACACCGCTAACAACAAGTCCTATACTCTGACTGAAAGATGGGCGTCGCCTGATATTGCGTTTTACTTCAAAGCCGGAATTTACCCTCAGTTTAAACCTGATAATGCATATCGAGGAGAAATCTTTGATGTGAGCTTTAGTGCTTTGAGCACTCTTCATCAATAGTCATTTCAATCTCTTAGCAATAGGCTTGCTACTTTGCTCTAAAGCAACGAACAAAGCTCATACCGCCGCCACGGGAAATTTATTTTCTCGTGGCCTCTTCTTTTAGAACACCACAATTCAACTCGCTTCACGCATAGTGTTTCCTTCTACGATAAATATATAAGTCAACCTCCACTTAGGCAGCTTAAAAACAGCTTCTATAGTTTCATGAGATATTTATCTACCCTAACGCTGAGCTATTTTAAATTTAACCAATTAAACTACTCTAATATACATTCGCACTTAAAAATAAACATTGTCAGAAGATAAAAGCAATCAATAATTATTACTTATCTATGGTGATAAATTTTTAAATTAATTTATCTATGTCAATTAAAATAATATTTGAGCTGTTTTATTCTTCTATAGAAAAAAAGCCCTCAGCTACAAAGCCGAGGGCAAAGGACTTCAATCAACTAAAAGTGATAGAACTAGCCTTGGTACTTACCAAAAGATTGTTTTAATTTATAGAAAGTAGCTTGTGCGTAATCATCTGGATTACCGTACATATTCTGGTTATAGACACCGGCTTTAAAGTACATATATCTGCCACCTTCGTCATAGCCACTGTCACTCATATCTACGACTTGAACAACATCATCTTTACCATCACGTTTTACCGTAACTGTCATTGTGTTGCCTTTCACATCAATGATGTAGCTGAATTTTTCACCTAGCGCGATGCCATCGTCACCGATTTCACCAGTCATATCACCCACTAAGCTGTAGTAATCCTCTGTTCCAGTTTTGGTTTTTTCGTGAGCAAAGTAAACTGTACCTGTTGGTTGGTCTGGTAGCTTACGATAATAAAGACGAATTGGCTCATCATCTTTGTCATGAATCTGGCCGATAATAAAGCGGCCAACTTCATGCGACTGACCAGTTGTGGTTGCGTGGTCAATCTTCAGAGTAGCTTCAAGCGTACCGTCTACACCACCCGCTTCTTTTTGATCTTCAACTGGTGCAGAACTGAATACCCAGTTATTAGGATTTACACCTTTTGTGCTGTAAGACTTATCACCAGCACGAAGCATGGTACGTAACTCAGTTCGCGCGTATTTAGTGTTTTCAGAAGTTCGAGCGCCTTTCACATAGCTCTTGAATACCATTCCGCCATCATCTGCTGTGTAGAATATATCAGAGTGTTGGAAGCCGTTAGCCAAGTCCCACTCATCAATATCATCAGCACGACCATCTTTGTCATGGTCGAAAGGTGTCGTCAGTTTCCAACGTGTTAAGTCAAAGTTTTCACCCGGAGCAT
Organism: Vibrio sp. OPT46; assembly: GCF_015163535.1. Classification (NCBI taxonomy): domain Bacteria; kingdom Pseudomonadati; phylum Pseudomonadota; class Gammaproteobacteria; order Vibrionales; family Vibrionaceae; genus Vibrio; species Vibrio sp. OPT46. The sequence continues at coordinate 49,730 of NZ_JADDYG010000244.1, forward strand.
TTGTAGCGAGTGGCTCTTTCGGTAACGTAGGGTAAGGCATCGCTTTAGAAAGATCACACGTCACAGTCGTTTCACAAGGACGGACGATTGGTGCTCCAAAGTCGCCTTTACGATTCTTTTTGAGTAAATCCTTTTGTGCCTTTTGCTCCGCTTTCATTTGCGCAATCATAGCCGCTTCAGCGTTAACGACGTCATCAGTAATGATGTGACTTGCCGGACAGGCATTAATTCCGCAATTAACTGCCGCTAACTCAGTAACTGAGTTCCATTGGTTTTTGCTATTACCGTGGCCAACGTAACGAACATAGCGTGCTTTTACTGCAGGCTCAAACTGGAAGCGCTCTAAGCCAAGTGCGCGACCAGAGCTTTGCGCACCCTCAATAACCGTCACCCAGTTTTCACCATCAGTACTAAACTGAACATCAAATTTGCTGACGCGTTCGTTACCTTTGCTGAACGAGGCTTGAATTGCGTCGAACTCATAAACCGAGCCGTAATCCAACATCGCCCACTCACCATCACCATTTGCTGACCAACGTGTCATAATATCTTGGTCAAACAACTGCTCTGGAACATTACCATCATGACTACTCGCCGTTATCGTAACGGGAGTCAGAATATCAGCACCAGTTTCTTGGTTGTTTGGAAATGGATCTACCATGGTCGCCGTACTATTACAGCCCACAGCAAGTAAAATAGAAGAAGCTAACAAGCTTTTGAAGAAAATATGCTTCATGTAATCTAACACCTACAATATAAAAATGAATTAACAGCTCTTTTGCTGTAACAACAATTAGGCAATAACACTCGGGTTAAAAGCTGTATTTAAGGCCAAGGCGTGTTCTCAATTGGCGGTCATCCGTGGTTGAACCATCCTTACCTTTGACATTCCACAATTCAAAGTAAGGACGGAAATCTCCCATTTGGTAACCAACAATTAAGCCAGCATCCCACTCAGAATCTTTCCAATCAGATAAACGCACTTCGTCATAGTTTTTGTTGTAGTTGATCTCATAGCTCAGCTTGACGTTATCAAGGTACTCGTTATCAAACTGACGCATATCGTAAGAGCCTGTCAGTGTCCACTTACCTTGTTCAACTGTTTTCCCAGCAACGCTTACCGAAGTACCATCCGTTAGTGTTTTGTTACCTGCACCATCTGAATAAACTTGAAATTCGTGTCGGTAACGTAAAGCGGTACTTAAGCCAAAAGAGGATTTGTAACCAACACGAACTTGTGGTTTATAAGTGGTTTTTTCGTCATCATCGCCAAAAGTAATAGGCATCCCTGGTTGGATAAACCATTGTTTATTTATTTGGTAGCGAACTCCCCAATCAAACTCAGAATCACCAGCAACGAGTTGATCCCAAAAATGCGAGTTGTCGTAGCTATGGAATTTTTGTTCAACACCAAAGTTCAGTTTGGTCTGATCGTTAATTTTAGAACTACCACTAATTTTGATACGTTGGGCATAAGTTTCACTCTCATGCTTATATTCTGCGCGATAGTCTAAAGTTGCTGCGGAAACCGCTCCCGTCATTAATGTGGAAGCAACGAATAGGGACATTGTTGTAACTGCTTTCATGATTATATCTCTCTGTATATATTTTTTGGGATACCACTTAAATCCCTGGATTTGATTCAACACTATTGAATTAATGTATGACAAATACTAGTTAATTCATCATGAGAGTTCTGTGATATTAATCATGTAAGTGCCCCTCAACTGACAATTTGTATTATTATATATTCAAAAGTGTTAGCTATGTCTGATTCTAAAACGACCTTTGTAGACATCACTTACAGAGAAATGTTTTAACTCGTTTCATATGATAAAGAAGAAGATTAAAAAATATAAACAACAATAAATTCAATGACTTAAAATAAAAAATCTTGATGTAAAATCAAATTTCTTTCCTAAATCACCTTTAGTTTTTGCTGTTTCTCTATAAAGAAAGCCCTCAACCTCATAAAGGTTCAGCTCTTATTGATGTTGATATTCAACTATTTTGTGTGACTTATTCATCACTTCAGTGAGCGATCATTGTATCTAGTGTGAGTCGGATCATTCTATTGATAAAACCATCTAGATGACAGAAATTATTTGTCTAACAATATTACATAAATAAAAACACATAGAAGTGAGTACCTACCATGCAAGTAACAAAAATTGCAGCAGCAATTGCTATTTCCACAGGTTTGTTAACCGGATGTAACACTGATTTAAGGGATGCACCATCGGCCCCCCCACCAACAGAAACTGAGTCTGAGTTGAGCCAAGGTATGTGGGATATTTCAACACCAGCCACTGTGGCGAAATCCGATGATGAGCACGACCTGCCAAACGTCTATGTCTTTGAAGACGGTACGCAAAAGTATTATAACGATGATGATAACTTCGGTACTTACACAATCTACACTTCAACTTATACCGAAGATAAAGATACAGAGACGCTTACATTCAACCTTTATGACGAGAGCGATCTAAGTAACCCCACCGAGTTAACAGGGACTTATGAAGTTTCAAACGGCATGTTAACCATCTCAGGAACAAATGACGGAAACTTCACCGGTAACGATGAATCAGAAAACGATGCGGTGAAAGATGCAGTTGCAGCGGCAAATAATGACGCTGGCGATAACAACGTCGTACAAATTTTGGATACCAATAAAGGTGGAACAGAAGAAGACACCGGTGAGTTACGAATCAAGCTGTCTGATTCAACGAGTGTTTCAGAAATTTCAACAGGCCGACTAACTGTAGATCTAACTTACCAGCATCATGAAGAAACAGAACAGGAAGCCGACGGTTCTGGTGACAATGCTTACATCTCATTTTATGCAGCAAAAACCTCGAATTCCAACTTGCATGGCGAAGTGGCATTTGAAAACGGCAAAATCAAATACCGCGATGCAAGTGGAAACTTGACGGAAACAGGCGACACGTTTGAGTTAGGTGAAAACCTCGCGATAGAAGTCAGTTGGGTAGAAAACTTCTTCTCTTTTTCGGTTAACGGTAAACAAATAGGTGAAATGTTACCTGTCGCTGATGGCACCGCTGTAACTTATGTATCACTGAGACTAGGTGATAATGGCAACACTACAAACTTTGAATTAAATGCAGACAACTTGAAGATTTACTCTAGTGATTCGGGCTCTGAAGTGTTGGTTCTAGAAGAGGATTTTGACAACTACATTCCAGGCTTAGACCTCGCGACAATTTACAACAGTGCATCAAGCGAAGCGGTTGTCATTTCAGACGGAAGTTCTAATCCTGATAAACCGTCAGAAGACGTGAGTGAAAACTTTGACTCATACCCAGTAGGAACAAATATCAGTTCAGCAAACTCTAGTTGGAAAGAATACAATACGGTTGCTGATGACTCCTCCACCTTGACGTCCGTGGCTGTAGTAAGTGATGATGTATCAAAGAGCGGCGCTAACTCTCTGCTAATATCCGACACAGATACGACCAACAAACCATACGTTACGCGCGAGTTTTCAAACGGAGCAACATCAAACGGTAGCGTGTCATTCGATGTTTACATTCCGTCAGACAACGAAAAAACTACATACATTAATGTTGGCTCAGGTAAAAACAACTCAGATCGTTACTACGAATTGAGAATTTCGGGCAGTGGTAAAGTTGAAGCCGAAGCAGGATCAGATGACGTAGAAATAGGCACTATTACGACTGACGCTTGGAACTCAATGTCCCTAGCTTGGGATGGTGATGAGATTAACGTTTCTATTAATGGAAAAACGGTTGATGCGCCAAGCCAGTCCGAAACAGGCTTAGACGCAACGAATACACCATCACAACTGACTATTTATGTAGGGGACACAAGTGGTGCTTCAACAAAAGCATATTTCGATAACATCGATTCAAAGCAACTCTAGTGTTATTTTGTAGCACTTGATACTAGGCCAGGCTTTCGAGCCTGGCTTTATTTTTTTACCTCTTCAGAAGAACAAAATTCAACACAATACTCTAAATTCAAGCCAGTCCCAGTGATTGCTTGCTCTATCTTGTTTCTTACCTTTTAAAGAATTCCACTGAAAACAAAAGCCTCATCAAATCGATGAGGCTTAAGTAGAAATCGAGTAGCTCTTAGTTTTCTATTAGTTTCAATTTTGATTTAGCTTGAGCTTAGAAAATGTCACGCTGTTATAGTCACCGTTTTTCTTGTCGACTGAAAAATCACCGGTGCCCGCACATCCTGTACCCCACACAGGGTGAGACTCACTGACGCTACATTGACCATAAGCTCCTGCTTTAAAATAGAACATGTCTTCTGCGTAGCCATGCTCAAAGTCCTTACTATCAATCCCCTTACTGAGATCTATGGAATAATTCACTGTCTCGTGGCGTTCTGTTTCAAACGTCAAGTTCATCATAGTTCCTTGAACTTCTATCTTGTAGCTGAACTCTTCACCAAGAGCGATACCTGCTTGGCCTGGTTCTTCAAGGTTATCCCAAGTATTTCCCCATACTGGATATGCAATATCAATACGATTTGGATCTTCCTTCGCTAGGTTACGCTCGTAGTTCCAAAATACAGAGCCCATTTTGTGTTCTGGGAATTTTTTATAGAAGATTTTAATGGGTTCATTTCCATGTCCATAACCTTTACCCTCTTTTATTCTTGCATCAATTTTTTTCGCGTGGATTTGACCGACAACAACAGAATGAGCAGGCCCTTTTTCTGGAAATTTGGCGTGTTCAGAAACATGGTTCACTTTCAAGGTCGCTTCCAACGTTCCACCTACGCGACTGTGTTTAGCAGCCTGAGGGTGGCTCGATAAAGCCCAATGGTTTGCTAAATCATCGGTTTGAATAGAAAAGTCAGCGCCACGAGGCATTTCACGTAGTTCAGAGCGTGCATTCTTCGAGTTTTTTGTCGTTACCGCTTTATTCTGCACTTCAAATACCAAGTTGCCTTCTTCGTTCAAGAAGAAGAAGTCTTTGTGTGAATAACTCAGCATCGCCACACCCTCGATTTCGTCCACTTTTCCGTCTTCATTGATATCTGAAGGAATAGTGATCTTCCAGTTTCGCATATCAAATTTATCGGCAGGGACTGGATAATCAACGCCATTATTTAAATCAGAAGCGATAGCAAGAGTTGGTAAGGTAACAGCCATTGCGGCTACGAGTAGATTGAGTTTCATGTTTAAACCTTATTATATGTAATATTGTCATACATATAATAAGGTTTGCAAAGGAATGATTCGAGGAAAGAAGTTATGATGTGCTCTATTGATCACAATTTATAAACTCGATAAACCCCAAAATGATAAGCTAGACATACTCCTCTTTAGTCCATAGCATCTACGAATCTTTTCGACCTAATCCCAAAGTCATAGGATCAATCGTACATTAGCTTGTCTGCCTTATTAATATCGAAATCTTTCAGAGACTTACGTGCTAAATGCCTAAATGGCCATGCCTTAACAATTTCTTCAAACGGCATGATTGCAAACACCCAAAATACTGAAAGATCCAAGTATAAAATCATCAAAGCACATAACGGTATTGAGATTACCCACTGACCGGTAAAGTTAATCTTAAACACCTCCGTTGTTTTACCTAACGCTCTCAAAATATGACCATGAACGGTGTTATAGCCACGTACTATCGGTAGCAGTATGTAAAGTGGAGCAATCGCGGATAACGCTTTGTAAGTACTCGGGTCTAAGTCGGGATACAAATCAGGAAGCACGAAACTAAGTGCAAAAAAGAAAAATGCTGAAACGAACGAGATCATCACGGCCATATCAATACTAATATCGACATTGTTACGCAGCTCATCCATTTTTCTTGATCCAATTGCTTGGCTAATCGTGATTGCCGATGAATGCGCCCAAGCAGTAATGAACTGAGTACCCGCTTTGATCCAAGGCATCACGATAGTCATAGCGACATAAGCATTTAAGGTCAGTTGCGAGTACAGCAACATGTATATCGTTGCGCCAGTTTGTAACATTGTGACGTTCGCCGCGACGGGGAAAATCTCTTTAAAATGCTTATGTATATTGCTTTTCAATGACGCATCAAGCTTCTTAATAGACAAGATGATAGAATCATCAAGCTTAATGCACATGGTTAAATATAACAGCCGAATACTAATAGCAACCAAACTACCCGCCGCGGCGCCTTGAACGCCAATACCTTCAAAATTAGTCAGGCCGTGAATCAGAACATAAGACATCGCCACGTTGACTGGCAATTCAATCAAATAGCCTTTAAATGGAACTTTGGTCCGTCCAAGCGCATTGAACACCGCAATCATAACCTGAGTAATGGCATTGAATATGACGATGAACTTAGCAATTGCAAGGTAGCATTTTGTCTCCGCATAGAGATCAACGTTATCCGTCAACTTACTGATTAACGCTTCATCAAAGACAGTAATCAACAGCCAGAATAAGGATGCGACTAGAACGTTGATAACTAAAGCTGCCCAGAAACCTTTATTTAACGATAGATAATGACCAGAGCCTACGGCACGGCTAAGTACCAATTGAGACCCATTTGCTAGAGCCATTTGGATACCTAAAACAAAAGAAACTATTGTTGTAGCAATCCCCATAGCAGCAAGTGAAACTTCACCTAATGGCGTAACAAGCAGCGTATCAATCATAAGCATTGATTGCATCAACAAAGCATTAAGAGCAAGCGGCCAAGCAAGAGATAAGTTTTTCTTTATATATGGTTGAGAAAACATTAGTAAACCTTTGTAATGAGGTTAAACGTTTAAACTAAAGAGCTCTGTCATTAGGCAAAGTTCATGACAAAAAGAAACGACAGAAAACTCTTTTTAGTCAACAAAAATGTACGCAAGCTCTTAACTATTCACGGCGTCGGAAAGCCTCTGATTCTCATCATTTAACAGCGTTTGAGAGGCTAAACGAGCTTGAAATGAGTTTCCGACCATAATTGCATCATAAATTGCACGGTGCTCATTAAGGCAGAACCTCCCTCCTTCAACTGACTTGTCAATAAACACCTTAAATATGGTCGAAAGTATATTGCTGAAGGGAACGTAGAATTGATTATCGGTACAAAGGAATATCGTTTGATGAAACAAATGATCGTTAGCAATCCACTCATCATAATCGTGACATCGTGCTGCCATCGTCATTCTTTGAAATACAATTGACAACAGCTTTCTTTGCTCAGCATTGGCATTTTGGGCTGCCAGCGCACACGCCTCTGGTTCTATGGCTTTACGCAATCCTAAAAACTGAGATAGAAACGGCTTAGTATCTTCTAAATCTTGGATCCACTCTAAGAGTTGAGGATCAAGAAAATGCCAATAGTTTCTTGGTAGTACCGTAGTTCCAACTTTTGGTTTAGAGATAATTAAGCCTTTAGCAGACAGCAACTTCGTCGACTCTCGTAGTGCTGTCCGACTAACACCAAACAACTTACACAGTTCTATTTCACTCGGGAGTTTCTCATTTTGACTTAATTCTCCTGACAATATTTTGCGAGAAATCTGTCTTGCTACTTGTACATGTATCTTGTGATTTGAATTCCCGAGAAGTGAAAACTCTGCCATCTATATTCCTCATTGCCAGCAGCCTAAACGACTTGTTTAGCTAATAATTAGAAAAGGCCAAATGAAACACGCTTTGAAGGCGGAGACTTTCTGTGTAAATGTAAAGCACTGTTATTTAGCGTCTAAAATCTAACGATCTTATGAATATGATTTTTACTCGCGAGGTATATTGGCCAAACTCAATATTGAATGGTCGAGTAGTAACATCATACACACCGATCTTTAGTATATAATAATACAATATCACTTTATTTAACAAGAAACCTGACCTTCTATTCAAATTGTGTGCTGTGTATTGAAAATCAGTGAGTACAATAAGTAGGCGCGACTAGAGTTAACTAACATATTGAGCTAACAGATAAATAAGGAATGATGTAAGAATCGGTGGCCTCATCTGTTATACGCTAAGTATCATAATCATGAAGGCTTCATAAAGCAGTCGGAGATTCAAAATGGATTTGTGAAGACAACTGTTATTACGTAAACATCTTCTTGGTGAGCTACACTTTGGATGATATAGTCCAAGCTTAAATAATACAATTTTAACGATAAGTGATTTTATGTCTGGTGAATTTCATTCTATCTCCGGTTCCAAGCGCAGCTTACATGTACAAGTAGCTCGCGAAATTGCTCGTAGCATTTTGTCAGGCAAGATCCCTCAAGGGTCCATTCTTCCAGGAGAAATGTCCCTGTGTGAACAGTTTGGTATCAGTCGCACAGCTTTGCGTGAAGCCGTAAAACTTTTAACATCAAAAGGTTTACTCGAGTCACGTCCAAAAGTTGGTACTCGAGTCATCAACCGAGCGTACTGGAACTTTTTAGACCCACAATTAATTGAATGGATGGACGGTCTAACAGAGATAGATCAGTTCTGTCATCAATTTTTGGGGTTACGACGCGCTATAGAGCCTGAAGCTTGTGCACTCGCAGCGAAAAATGCCACTGCGGAACAGCGAATTCAGCTATCAGAAGCATTCCAAGATATGTTGGAAGTCGCTAAAGCAGACGAACTGGACAAAGCGCGCTGGATGGATGTAGATATTCGTTTCCATAGCATTATTTTTAACTCAACCGGAAACGACTTTTTCTTACCGTTTGGGCATGTTCTGACTACAATGTTCATTAACTTTATTGCTCACTCATCTGAGGAAGGCAATACGTGCATCGAAGAACATCGTGAGATTTATGAAGCAATAATGGCAGGCAATGCTGAAAAAGCACGTCAAGCTTCGGCTAACCACTTGTTGGAGTCAAAACATCGCTTACCCGAAGCCAGTTAAGCTTAGGGCTTGGGCGATCTAATAACTAGGCAAAAGCACGCATCTCGCGTGCTTTTTTAATTTCGTTTCCTCCAATTCTTTATGGCACACCATCAATATTTTGATATATAGTAATACAAATGTATTTTAAGAATGTTGTGTTATGACCGACTCGCTACTGCCAAATATCATACAGTTTATCAGCCAGATTGATCCGTTTGACAAGGTACCTAAAGGTGCACTTCGCGAGCTTGCTTCATCTGTTAAGATCACTTATTTAAGCAAGGGGGATGTTGTTGATCAGTATTCTTCTAAGAACGAAAAGTCACTTTATATTATTAGAACTGGCTCTATCGAACAGCGTAAATCTGATGGCATATTGAGAGCTAAACTTGGTCCGGAAGATTTGTTTGGCTTCACTTTTCTTGGTAACGAAGTCGAAAGCGGAAAAGAATACAAAGCAATTGCAATCGAAAATTCATTAGTTTATGTAATTCCAAATGCTGCGCTAAAAAAGTTGTGCACTTCTCATCCTGAATGTGCTGAACATTTTGCATCACAAGCTCAGGTACGGCTAAAGTCAGCATTAGATGTCGTGTGGTCTAACAAAGAAAAAGGGTTGTTTATTCGGCGTGTAGAGGAAGTTGCTAGTGGTCGAGTTGCAATTGTAACCGCTGAGCAATCCATTCAGTCAGTCGCCAACGAGATGATCGATAAGTGCTCTCCCTGCGCTGTCGTTTATCGTGATAATAAAATAGTTGGACTGATTACCGACCGAGATATGACAAAGCGAGTCATCGCCAAAGGATTAAGCATCTCAACACCAGTCGTCGAAGTCATGTCGCCTGATCCTAAAACAATTCATCCTGACGATTTAGTTCTGCACGCAGCCTCCATTATGATGCAGCACAACATAAGAAATTTACCCCTAGTCAGAGACAATAACGTCGTTGGCGTTTTGACAACAACGCACTTGGTTCAAAACCATCGAGTCCAAGCAATATTTTTAATTGAAAAGATCAAATATGCTGGCAGTGTCAAAGCTTTGTCTAGTTTTACGTCTGAGCGCCAAGCTATTTTTGAAGCATTAGTCGAAGGACGGGTTTCACCAGAAATCATTGGTAAAGTGATGACCATGATTATGGATGCGTACACTCGTAGGTTAATACAAATAGCCATTGATAAGTTGGGAACACCTCCCTGTGACTTCTCTTGGATTGTGGCAGGCTCTCATGCTCGCCAAGAAGTACATATGCTGTCAGATCAAGATAGCGCCATCGTATTAGATGATTCGGCAACAGATAACGACCGTATCTACTTCAAACATTTAGCAATGATAGTAAGTAATGGCCTGAATAAATGTAACTATCCATTGTGTCCAGGGAAATTTATGGCAGCGACCCCTAAATGGTGCCAGCCTCTCTCTGTTTGGAAAAAGTACTATAAGAAATGGGTGGCAAATCCTGAATACGAGCGCCTCCTCAATATCAGTGTCTTTTTAGAAATCCGAACCGTTTATGGAAACAAAGACTTTGAACAGATACTTCGCGATGAGCTTCACTCTAACATCAACGCTAATAGAGAATTCCTTACGATGTTAGTTAACGATGCGGTGAAAACAAACCCACCGCTAGGAATATTCAATAGCCTAGTATTACAAAAATCGGGAGAGAACAAGAAAACGCTCGACGTAAAAAAATACGCGATTAATCTAATCATTGATCTTGCAAGGATTTATGGTCTGGCAGTTGAATGTGACCTCACTGCAACTGATGAGCGTTTTAAAGCAGCTAACGAAAAAGGACTGCTCAGCCATGACGCGTACAAAAATATAATCAACGCATATCAATTCATCTTGTCGTTTCGATTTGCCCATCAATTAGAAGCACTAAAAAGTGGAGATGAGCCAAATAACCACATTGACCCCAATACGTTCGGTAGTTTTGAACGTCAACATTTAAAAGACGCGTTCCGCATCATTGCAGATCTACAAGAAGTCGCCAAACTCCGTTTTGGGAGCCGATAATGAAGCGCTTACTTGAGTACTTTCATCCATTGACACGAAAAAATCGTCAGAGACAAAAGCACTGTAAAAAGAAGCACATCCCTCTTTATCTTAAAAAGCTGCTTCGCTCGCCAAATCTGGACGTAAATCAACGAGCTTTTGACACTGAGTTCATCGTTCTAGATCTTGAAACAACTGGCTTAGACAGTGAGGAAGAAGTCATTCTTTCCATGGGCTGGGTAGAGATTCGACAAGGCCATATTGACTTAGCAACAAGTCAACACCTTTATGTACATAGCGACTCAAAAATTAAGCCCGAAACCATAGTTGTTAACCATATTACCCAACAAATGCTGACTGATGGAATCTCTATTCATGAAGCAATGCGGACATTCTTTAAAGCAGCAGAAAACAAAGTTATTGTTGCGCACGGATGTATAGTCGAAACTAGCTTTATTAATCAATATTTACAGCGAGTTTTCAACATAAAAGAGTTGCCGCTCATTTGGATAGACACCTTGCGAATAGAAAAAAGGTTACAAAGAGCTATCAATGCTTCCGATGAATCAGATGTGACTCTAGCAGCGACAAGGGAACGTTACGGGTTACCCGCTTACAACGGCCATAATGCACTTGCAGATGCAATTGCAACTGCAGAGTTACTATTAGTTCAACAAACCCGTATCGCACCTCAGACAAAAGCGACAGTCGGGCCCCTTTACCGGCTTAGCCTGTAATCATCCAGATCACAGGCCTATTTGCTAAACATGTTCTCTGTCACAATTTGGTATCATCAGCATTTACCTTAATTAATAATACAATATCATTAATGGAGGCGACGTTAGCAAAATGCAGCGAATAGCCATTGTCACTTGCCAACATCAGAGCGAGTGTAAACTGATTAGTTGCTCCATATCATAACTACATTTTAGAGAGCTTAGCATTGCATGTGCGCAATGATTGTCGAAGATCTAGCAGCGTTACATAAACAACCGAATTCAGGTGATGTCCCCTCGAACGTCATCTGCAGTGGTTAGTAATCATGTAAAGCCGCTGTTGCGAACTTCAGCCGACAGCTCGCGGTACTAGTACCGTTTGGCCCATGCAGTACAGGCTTGCATGGGCTTTTTTTTAACAATCCTACATCAATCGATGTTATATCCCTCTGCCAGATATGCATAAATCCGCGTCCATTCTTATTAGAGGACTTAAGATTCTTTATAAGTATATTCATAGAACCCATACCTAAACTCGACACTTTTAGCAGCTTCAGAGAAAAGCAATATCTGACACCGATCACTTGTATGATTAATTAAAGGGTTTATTACGCCTTACTGGTCACGGTTTTGAGTTATTGTACTACAAATAAGAGGAGCGAACGTTACTATTACTTAGGACAATAAACTACTTCAAAGGTCTAAAGATGGAACTCAATACTCTCATTGTGGGCATCTATTTTCTATTCTTAATCGCAATAGGTTGGATGTTCAGAACTTTTACTAGTACTACAAGCGACTACTTCCGAGGTGGCGGCAACATGCTTTGGTGGATGGTTGGAGCAACGGCGTTTATGACTCAATTCTCTGCTTGGACATTTACTGGCGCCGCTGGTAAAGCCTACAATGACGGTTTTGCTGTCGCTATTATTTTCCTTGCAAACGCGTTTGGTTACTTCATGAACTTCGCTTACTTTGCACCGAAATTTCGTCAGTTACGCGTCGTAACTGTCATAGAAGCCATTCGTATGCGTTTTGGTACAACAAACGAACAAGTATTTACTTGGTCTTCGATGCCAAACAGTGTTGTCTCTGCAGGTGTATGGCTTAACGCCCTCGCTATTATAGCTTCAGGTATTTTTGGTTTTGATATGACAGCAACCATCTGGATTACCGGTTTAGTTGTACTTGCGATGTCGGTAACTGGCGGCTCTTGGGCGGTTATCGCCTCCGATTTCATGCAAATGGTCATCATCATGGCGGTAACGATCACATGTGCAGCCGTTGCTATTGTTCAAGGTGGTGGAGTTACTGAAATTATCTCTAACTTCCCAGTCGCAGAAAGTGGCAGCTTTGTTGCAGGTAACAACCTGAACTACTTAAGCATCTTTAGTATTTGGGCGTTCTTTATCTTCGTTAAGCAGTTCTCTATTACAAACAATATGTTGAACTCTTACCGTTACCTAGCTGCAAAAGACTCTAAAAATGCAAAAAAAGCAGCTTTGCTAGCATGTGTATTGATGTTGGGTGGAGTTTTCATTTGGTTCATGCCTTCTTGGTATATTGCAGGCCAAGGTGTTGATTTAGCGGCAGCTTATCCAGATGCTGGTAACAAAGCAGGCGACTTCGCGTACCTATACTTCGTTCAAGAATACATGCCAGCAGGTATGGTTGGACTTCTGGTCGCTGCAATGTTTGCTGCTACGATGTCCTCTATGGACTCTGGTCTTAACCGCAATTCAGGTATTTTCGTAAAGAACTTTTATGAACCGATCGTTCGTAAAGGCCAAGCATCAGAGAAAGAGCTAGTCGCAGTTTCTAAAGCAACATCGGCGGTATTTGGCGTTGCAATTATTCTAATCGCGCAGTTTATAAACTCTCTAAAAGGTCTGAGTCTATTCGACACTATGATGTACGTTGGTGCGCTCATCGGGTTCCCAATGACAATTCCAGCGTTTTTAGGCTTCTTTATCAAGAAAACTCCAGACTGGGCCGGTTGGGGAACTCTAGTCGTGGGTGG
>NZ_JADDYG010000244.1:63351-67600 GCF_015163535.1 Vibrio sp. OPT46
CATCGTTTCCTACCTTGTTGGGTTTGTTATCACAGCTGATATGGTGTCATCGGCGTTTGGCCTTGAGGAGTTGACTAGCCGAGAATGGTCTGATGTGAAAGTAGCAATAGGTCTAATCGGACACATGACGCTAACTGGTGGCTTCTTCATGTTGTCGACTCTATTCTACAAGCCTCTAACTGACAAACGCCAAGCAGATGTCGATAAGTTCTTTGAAAACCTATCAACGCCTCTTGTAGCGGAATCAGTGGCACAGAGAAAACTCGATAACAAGCAACGTCAAATGCTGGGTAAACTTATCGCGGTCGCAGGTATAGGTGTCATGTTTATGGCTCTGCTACCTAACCCAGTATGGGGGCGCTTAGTGTTTATTCTATGTGGTGCCATCGTCGGAGGTGTTGGTCTACTACTTGTAAAAGCTGTGGATTCAAGCGCTGAACAAGCCTCTGAACCTGTGACAGAAAGTTAAATCTCTTATTCTAATAAACGCGGCTATTCTTTGGCCGCGTTTTTTAATTCTAAGTTCCCAGTACGAACACTTCCCCCTTTTACGAAGACATATCATCTTGTCTAGGGTTATCGAATTGCAGCTTTATTTTGTCATTCGATAAGGCTAAACCAGAACGTGATAATCTGATCGAGTTAAAAGTGCAGCCTACCTTGCTTAAGTAAACGCCCCAAAGCCATCCAAATATCTGATGAAGTAAAGATCTCGGCTCGTATACTTTGTTACCGCTTCGTGATTTAGACTCGCTAGTCCTTTACATCACCACCTAGTCTACAAGCCAAACTATTCCCGCTGAACAAACCATCTCGGGATTACTTAGGTACACTATTTTCTCTTTTTGCAGATGGCACAACAACCGCTACCAATAAAGCTAACAACAGGAACACGGGGCTAAGCATTAATCCATGCCAGATTGAATACCCATCATGGAACAGCCAGAATATACCAAGCGTCAGTAGGTACGAAAAGTAGCTGCAAAACACCAAGCTAATCGCGACAAAGCGCTTTTGATTAATAATAAGAATCCGCACTAGATACTGGCTAAGAATACCAGAGCAGCGCATGGCAAGTTGCCAATTAATGATAAAGAAAGCAAGCGCAATAAACCCAGCTACGACCAGTGCATCATGCGTGCTTAAAATGAAGTAGCTACCAAATCGGCTTATGATGACCGGATAATCGCCTTCGTATATCGTTGACCAAGATATTGCGTTCGCTGCTGCTACGTAATTGGCAAAATAAGCAATGGCGTAGAAAGTCGTTTGAGAACTGAACGGCTGAAATACATCCGTACAAAATCCTCGCCACTCTTCTTTGTTGGCGGTAGGCCCAACCCAGTCACGTTTTTTTTGAGCGGTACGCCCGGCAAACGCAGGCCCGTTGCGAAACAACAGCCAAAATATATAGAGTGCAAGTATAACCAAGAGTATTGAAAACATACCCTTCCCCCTCATAAATTATCGGCGCCACTGCCAATGGCGTTGGGGTCGTAAACTGCACTTCCCTGCTATACCTATTTGATTTATCAAAGACTTATTATTTTATTACCACCAAAATTCATTTAATGGTATGCTAAACAGCAACATTTTCACGCTTTGTGCGTGAAGTTCGAAAGCCTACTTTTAGGTTTAGCACAAAAATAACTACAGCAAAGCGTAAGAGAGGGATTCCGCACCCATCAATGAAGATGAGGCGTTAAGCAGAAGCTGCGACCGCAATGAGAAGAGAAGGATTCAAAGCGGTCATGCATGGGCGAGAAGAGCAACTATTTCTCTAACTTTTCTTCAAATACACCAATCTCTCTGCCCAACCAAATCGCGCGTTCTGTGTGATCGAGCAACTCTTCTTCGCTTACTGGGTGAATAAGCACAGAAAAATCGCCTCGAATCGTATCAAGCCACGCCAAGAACTCTTCACTCAATGATTCTAGGTGAATTTCAAACATCGGCATCTTGTGTGGGCCAACTAACCTTCCAACTAATGGAAACACACGCAGCACATCTTGACGCTCTTGACGGATGATCTCGTTCAAGGCTTGCGCTTTATCTTGTTCTCTTAGGGGAAAATAAACATGAGCGTGGTACATAACTTCTCCATAATCACTTCCGCTTGAGCACCACCTACTTTGGATAAGCTCAAGGACTGCCGAGGGTATACATTTGTAATGCCGTCACCCTACCTTGATTCCACTCAGTTGGGAAGAAGTTATGCATTCTCATAAGGTCGAGGCTTCGAGCACAACAAAAATTTGCAATTCATCATATAGCAACTGTTTGAGTTGATTCATTAATAATGACTCACTTTGTCAAATTTTACAGCCAAATTTTGTTGCAAATATGTTTCATTAACCAGTAATTAAATTCGAGTTTAAAAATACCACCAACAAAATAGCAGCATATTACTCTGCAAAATCAGGGTGTAAGCAAAACTTTACTACTGAGCGAAAGTCAAAATGAAGCATAATTTAACAATTTGTTTACACTTATTGTATCTGGCTATACCACGATTTAGTTAGAGGGTTAGATACAGAAAAGCCTTTCTCTGTATCTTGCGGTGAAATAGTCGCAGCGATGTTATCGACAAATAGTTTAAGGGACGAACAGATGCCTACCGCTATCGAAAGCACACGCAACCTTAGGTATGGCCTTTGCGCTGATATCAGAGTTTGAGTACCCATACAAACTCTGGTTTTGTATGAACAGCTGCAGTCCAAAAGACCCGCAGCGTCAAAAGGAGCTTGAGATGAACGTTCAGGCATTACCCATGCATCGGTTTATCGACCATCGTGGGGACCTAGTCGGCCAACTACCCAACTGGGCTGACACTGAAACATTGGTCGGGTTTTACCGAGATATGGTATTAACTCGCACTTACGACAACAAAGCAGTTGCCTTGCAACGCACCGGTAAGCTAGGGACCTATCCCTCACACTTAGGCGCGGAAGCCATAGGCATTGCGGTCGGCAGAGCACTTAAAGCCGATGATGTGTTTGTTCCTTACTACCGCGATATGCCTGCGATGTGGTGTCGTGGCATTGGCATGGAAAAGAACCTTCAATACTGGGGTGGCGATGAGCGCGGGAGTGATTTTGCTCCTGAAGGCAGTCCGGTTCCTAGCCGAGACCTTCCCTACTGTGTACCCATAGCGACGCAATGTACGCATGCTGTCGGGGTGGCTTCCGCGCTAAAAATTCAAGGTAACCATGAAGCTGCGCTAGTCATGTGCGGCGATGGTGGTACATCCAAAGGGGACTTTCTTGAGTCAATAAACTGCGCAGGTACTTGGAATATTCCACTTGTTTTCGTCGTAAACAATAACCAGTGGGCAATTTCAGTGCCGCGTAGTCTCCAATGTGCCGCCGATTTCTTATCAGAAAAAGCGCAAGGTGCAGGTATACCGGGTATTACTGTCGATGGTAACGATGTCGTCGCCGTTTATGATGCAACTAAAACCGCCCTTGAGAGAGCAAGAAAAGGGAAAGGTGCAACACTCATCGAAGCGGTGAGTTACCGACTGAGTGACCACACTACGGCCGATGATGCGACTCGTTATCGTAAAGAAGATGATGTTCAAACTGCATGGCAATACGAACCTATCGCACGTCTTAAAACGTACCTCCTTAATCAAGGCGCTTGGAGCGACGAACAAGAACAGCAATGGCTAGATTACTGTAAAGAGCAAGTAGAGTTAGCTGTTGAACGCTATCTGAGCTTACCGCCACAAGCACCAGAAACCGGTTTCGATTATTTGTATGAATCGCTACCTCAAGAGCTTCATGCACAAAGAGATGAACTCATCAACAAGGCAATGAGAATGCAGGGAGGCAGACATGGCTGAGCTAACGTTGGTTGAAGCAGTAAACCTTGCCCTGCACCACGAAATGCAACAAGACCCCAATGTTGTCGTATTAGGTGAAGACGTGGGCGATAATGGTGGTGTATTTCGTGCCACTGTTGGACTCAAGCAAGAGTTTGGTCTTAAACGAGTCATCGATACGCCACTCGCTGAAGCCTTAATCGGCGGGGTTGCGGTCGGTATGGCAACGCAAGGATTACGACCTGTCGCCGAATTTCAGTTTCAAGGTTTCGTTTTTCCTGCGATGGAGCACTTAATGTGCCACGCGGCTCGAATGCGTAACAGAACTCGCGGTCGGCTCACTTGTCCCGCGGTTTTCCGTGCGCCATTTGGCGGCGGTATCCACGCTCCGGAACACCACTCAGAAAGCGTGGAAGCGTTATTTGC
>NZ_JADDYG010000244.1:67663-74497 GCF_015163535.1 Vibrio sp. OPT46
TCACACTGCTGGATTTAAAGTGGTGATTCCTTCTTCTCCACAACGCGCATACGGCTTACTTCTCGCTGCAATTAGAAGCAATGATCCCGTCATGTTCTTCGAACCGAAGCGCATATATCGCACCGTTAAATCTGAAGTCGTTGATAACGGCGAAGCACTCCCACTCGACACCTGCTTCACCTTACGCAAGGGGCGAGATATCACGCTCGTTACTTGGGGCGCATGCGTCGTAGAGTCACTTCAGGCCGCGCAAACCTTGTCTAGTCAGGGAATTGAAGTCGAGGTGATTGATTTGGCGAGTATTAAGCCAATTGATACCGCGACGATTTTCAGCTCACTAGAAAAAACTGGACGTTTACTCGTTGTTCATGAAGCGAGTAAAACTTGTGGTGTGGGATCTGAGCTATTAGCTCGAACCGCTGAACACGCCATGTGCTTACTTAAAGCCCCACCTAAACGAGTAACTGGAATGGACACCATTATGCCTTATTACCGTAACGAAGATTATTTCATGGTTCAGAAAGAAGACATTGTGACCGCAGCGCGCGAACTCGTGGAGGATTGGAAATGAAGACGTTTAACTTACCCGATCTCGGCGAAGGCCTCGCTGAATCAGAAATTGTAAAATGGCACGTTAATGTCGGTGACATGGTTAAATTAGATCAAGTGATCTTAACCGTAGAGACAGCAAAAGCGACGGTCGACGTCCCTGCCCCCTATTCGGGCCGTGTGGTCAGCCGTCATGGTGAGGAAGGTGAAATCGTCAATATTGGTGCATTACTGCTAGAGATTGATGAAACAGGTGCCGGGAGAGAAGTAACGGCAGAGAAAAAAGCCACTGCTGACGCCGCAACCGTCGTCGGTAGCGTTTCTCACCAAGCGCATCATGTTAACGTTGATGATTTCTGGATTGGTGGCAACCACAACACGACAGAAAGTAACCTCGTTACC
Organism: Vibrio sp. OPT46; assembly: GCF_015163535.1. NCBI lineage: Bacteria > Pseudomonadati > Pseudomonadota > Gammaproteobacteria > Vibrionales > Vibrionaceae > Vibrio > Vibrio sp. OPT46. The sequence goes on from NZ_JADDYG010000244.1 coordinate 68,615, forward strand.
GCCCTGCCTTCGGCTCGCTTGTTGGCACAAAAACTTGGGGTAGATCTTAACCTTGTGTCAGGTAGTGGCCCGAACGGACTTATCGTAGATGCCGATATTTACGACGAAGCCGGAAAACAGCGTCCAGGCACCGAAGTTTTGAAAGGCGCTCGACGTACCATGGTATCGTCTATGACCGAATCGCACGAACATGTTGCTGCCGTAACCATTACGGAAGAAGCATTGTTGGAAGATTGGCTGCCAAACGAAGATATCAGTATCCGCCTTGTTCAAGCGATTGTTCATGCGTGTCAAGAAGAGCCCGCTTTAAACGCTTGGTTTGATGCCGAAACCATGACACGCTGTGTACACACAACGGTCAATGTAGGAATTGCAGTAGATAGCCGTCATGGATTGTACGTGCCAGTCTTGCGCCACGCAGATGAATACGAGCCACAAGATGTTCGTCGTTGGCTCGATCAAACCGTTGAAGGGATCAGAGAGAGAAAAATCGGTCGTGAGCAATTGCAACACGCGACGATTACGCTTTCCAACTTCGGCGCGATTGCCGGTATTTACGCGACACCTGTCGTCACACCGCCACAAGTCGCTATTGTCGGCGCGGGCCGAATACTCGACCGAGTTGTGATAAGAAATGGTCAAGCAATTTCGGTGAAAGCAATGCCGCTATCCGTAACGTTTGATCATCGCGCTTGTACTGGTGGTGAAGCTGCAAGGTTTACAAAAGTACTTGCAGAGCACCTGCAACGTCCGAGCGAAAAGTAACTTATAAAAATCAAATGATAAAGGCTTCCAGTCCGGAAGCCTTTTGTTTTAGGAAGCAAGACTATATCTACAGCTTCTCTAACAGCTCAGGCATTACCACAAACAAATCGTCGACCAATCCATAATCTGCAATGTCAAAAATAGGCGCATCAGGGTCGCTATTAATTGCAACAATCACCTTGGAATCTTTCATTCCCGCCAAATGCTGGATCGCGCCAGAAATTCCGACGGCAATGTATAACTCCGGTGCAACAATTTTGCCGGTTTGCCCAACTTGATGGTCATTAGACACATAGCCCGCATCGACCGCCGCTCGTGACGCCCCTACCGCTCCACCTAGCTTGTCAGCCAATTGTTCTACTAAAACAAACTTCTCTTTACTCCCGAATGCACGACCACCCGACACTACTACTCTAGCCGCTGGCAATTCTGGTCGCTCACTTTCTGGCGTTTGTTGCGAAACAAACTCACTAAGTTTATTGATAATCACCGTGTCGACTTGAGTAAGCTTAGGGACAACTGGCGTGTCAGATAGCTCTGCGGCATCAAAAGCCGTACTTCTTATGGTCATCACTTTATAGGGATCATTCGACGTGACTCTCGCCAATGCATTTCCAGCATAAATTGGACGAATCACCGTATCGATAGACTCGATTGTCATCACGTCAGAAAGTTGACCAACATTAAGCAACGCCGCCACACGAGGCATCACATTCTTACCAAATGTACTGGCAGGAGAAAGAATGTGTGAGTAGTTTTTGGCTACTTGTGAGATCAAAGGTGCGATATTTTCCGCTAATCCATGTTCATATCCCTTCGCATCAACCCAGATAATTTCTGCAACACCTTGAACACAATTCAACTCATCCAAAACTGATTGGCACTGATAACCAATAAGCAACACAGAAACAGGAAGCGATTTATCATCATCCTTAATCTCAAATGCCGCTTTAATTGCACACAGCGTCCCTACAGCCAACGATTGGTTGTCATGCTCTGCGAGCACAAGTGTTGCTAATGGTCGGTCTTCCATGGTCATGCCTCATATAACACGTCAGATCCATTACTTGAGCTTAGTCCACTTCACGTTAACGTCAACTGAGCTATAGTTTTCTGTATAGAAACCAAAACCTGTCACGCAGATGACGATAATAGAAAGGAAGCATAAAGATGGAACGAGAATGCATGGAGTTTGATGTCGTGATCGTGGGGGCCGGACCCGCAGGCTTAAGCGCCGCTTGTCGGCTAGCTCAACTCAACCAAGACAGTGAAGGTGACGCACTTTCAATTTGCGTTGTAGAAAAAGGCTCAGAAGTGGGCGCACATATTTTATCTGGCGCTGTTTTTGAAACTAGTGCCTTAGATGAGCTTTTCCCCGACTGGAAAGAAATGGAGGCCCCGCTAGCAGCCTCGGTTCAACGAGATAATTTCCTTTATCTTACTACTGAACAAAACCATATTCGAGTTCCTCACATCCTTACACCGCGTCCAATGATAAATGGCGAGAATAATTACGTAATTAGCCTTGCCAACCTTTGCCGTTGGCTCGCTAACCAAGCAGAAAATCTTGGGGTGGAAGTTTTTCCGGGCTTTGCCGCTGCAAGCATCAATTATGATCAGACTGGCGCCGTGACAGGCATTAACACGAGCGATATGGGACTAGATAAGAACGGCCAGGCCAAACCTAACTTTGAACCAGGTATCGAGCTAAGGGCAAAATACACCCTTTTTGCTGAAGGTTGTCGCGGACATCTGGGTAAAGAACTTATTCAAAGGTTCGACCTAGACGCAGGAAAGCAACCACAGCACTACGCGCTTGGCCTAAAAGAGATATGGGAGTTACCCACTGACAGTAAGGATGTATCTGGCAGTGTTATCCACTCCGCTGGCTGGCCCTTGAGTGAAACAAATACCACAGGCGGCGGTTTTCTCTATCACATGGAGAACAACCAAATCGCCGTCGGGCTTATTGTCGACTTGAATTACAGCAATCCTTACTTGAGTCCGTTTGACGAATTTCAACGCTTTAAGCACCATCCTGCTATTGAACCACATTTGAAAGGTGCTCAGCGCATCGCTTACGGCGCAAGAGCCATTGCGAAAGGTGGACTTTCCTCTCTGCCGAGACAGCAATTCCCTGGCGGTTTATTGATTGGTTGTGATGCGGGGACTTTGAACGTTGCTAAAATTAAAGGCAGCCACACAGCAATGAAATCCGGAATCATTGCAGCAGAAGCGGTACATACGGCCCGACAAACTGGAGCTTCTGAGCCAGACTACCAGTCGTTGTTTGAACCATCATGGTTGTATGACGAACTCGCTGAAACGCGTAACTTTGGTGCGAACATTCATAAGTTTGGCAGCATACTGGGCGGTGCTCTTTCGACTTTTGAACACAACCTGTGGCAACCACTGGTTAAGAAGCCGTTACCTTGGTCTATCAAGGACTATTCGCACGATCATGAGCAGTTAAAACCTAAACAAGAGTGCCACCCAATTGCATACCCAAAACCAGATGGTGAAATCAGTTTTGATAAGCCTTCGTCGGTATTTTTGTCGGGAACACAGCACGAAGAGAATCAACCTTGTCACCTTGTTCTGACTTACCCTCACATTCCAATTGATGTGAATTTAGGTATGTATGACGAACCGAGTCAGCGCTATTGCCCCGCTGGGGTTTACGAAGTGGTGGAAGTGGACAATAAGTTGAAGTTTCAGATAAATGCCGCCAACTGCGTTCATTGCAAAACCTGTGACATCAAAGATCCTTCGCAAAACATCACGTGGAAAGCACCAGAAGGTGGCGGCGGACCAAGCTATCAAAACATGTAGATACGTTAGTATGTTGACGATCTAACAAATGGATAAACAAACCGATTGGCAGAGCCTCATTACTCCTGCCAATCGACAAAATGATCAAGCAAGAAGTCGATAGCCAATCGCGCTCGTAGTGGTAGAAAGTGACGATTCTGATAAACAATCCAGCTGCTGTTGCCGCTTCCCCAATACGGCTCTAGTATTGGCACCAAACGACCAGACGAAATAGCATCGTTGAAACTACTCTTCGGTAAGTACGCCACACCTAATCCTTCTGCACAGGCTTGCAAGACCGTGTGTGCGTTATTGCTCTTCCATCTGCCCTGCACTTTTACGCCATCTAAAGGCTTGCCGTCTTTTTCAAACAACCAAACGTCCTTATTGGCAATAATGCAGCTATGACGCTTGAGTTGCTCTGGGTGCGTTGGCAAACCATGTTCATCGAGATAACGCTGACTGGCTGCCGCTGCCATGGGACGATCCACCAGCTTTCTCGCAACCAAGCCTGAATCACTCAACCTGCCGTAACGAATGGCAAAATCGAAACCATCTTCAATAAAGTTGACCATGCTGGTGTTGAAGTTAATTTCAACCGTGAGATTAGGATGTTGCTTGGCAAACGCCATCAAGGCAGGCGCTACATGGTTCTCAGAAAACGCACCAGCGGCACTCACACGTAACGTACCACTCAATTGAGTTTGCTGCGTGGTGAGTTGCTCATTGGCTTGCTGAAGCCCAATCACCAACTCTTTACACTGTTGATAATACGCTTGCCCCGCTTCCGTTAGACTCACCATTCTTGTCGAACGTGCTAACAAAGCGACACCTAATCGCTCTTCTAGTCTTGTGACTTGGCGACTGACGTGACTGGTACTGCAACCTAACTGTTTTGCCGCTGCAGAAAACCCTAAGCTCTCAGCAACCGTAACAAACTCATTGATGCCTTCAAAACTGTCCATACTTACCTTTGCTATATAGCAATAATGTTTTGCCAATTAATCGTATTATCACTTATTTGTTTAGCAATTAGTATGAAGGTGTTCAACAAATACACGTAAGCCAAAAAGGAAACCATCATGAAGAAAGTACTCATCATTGTGACGAACCATGCGACCCTTGGTGAAACTGACCAAGCAAACGGAACTTACGCGCCAGAGCTCACTCATGCCCTTAGCGAACTACTGGGTGCAGGCTTCGATTACGACATTGCCTCTATCAAAGGCGGGCAAGCACCACTGTACGGAACCGACATCGAAGGTGACGCAATAAACGAGAAAATCTTGGCGGATGATGATTTCCAGAACCGCATCAATAACACGATTCCAGTGTCACAAATCAACGGTGACAACTATGATGCGATCTTCTATCCGGGTGGTTTTGGTCTTCTTTCAGACCTAGCGAGCAACGAAGATTTTGCCAAGATTTCTGCAAAACACTATGAAGATGGCGGTATTGTTGCAGCAGTTTGTCATGGTCCGGGCGCTCTTCTTCCTATCACGCTTAGCAATGGCGAAAAGCTGCTTGCGTCTAAATCAGTAACAGGTTTCACTCGCGAAGAAGAGATCGACTTCGGCACCATCAACGATATCCCATTCCTATTGGAAGAATCTCTTGCACGCAGCGCAGCGCGCTACTCTAAAGTGCAACCATGGCAAGAGTTTGTAATTGTGGATGATCGTGTCATCACAGGTCAAAACCCAACGAGCGCACACGGCGTAGGCAGAGCGATTGTTGAACACCTAGCTTAAACGCGCCGGAAACTACAACCATCCTAGAAGAGGAAAGCGTGCTTTGTCATGCTTTCCCTTGCTACAGGCGATCGCAAGATGCGCTTATACTTCTACCCCTGCTTCATCTTCTTCTACGATATCCGTTTCTTGGTTCGCCTCTTCCAACCATTGCTGTAAAGATTCACTTGCTAGCACCTTTTGTTGGTAAGCTTTGGCACCTTCCGATAACTCGATACCGTAAGTTTGGAAACGCAATGCCACAGGTGCATACATAGCATCAGCTATCGACCATTCTCCAAATAGCCAACCGTTGGGATACAGTTTGGCTTGCTCAGCCCAAATGGCATCAATACGCGCAATATCCTTACGCGCACCTTCCGTTAAATCGACTTTTCTGCGTGCGCGGATGTTCATTGGGAGTTCGCTTCTTAAGTTAAAGAAACCCGAATGCATTTCTGATGCGATGGCGCGTGCTTTAGCCCGTTCTGCAGACTTACTTGGCCATGCTTTGCCTTGTAAGTATTGCTCGTTAACGTATTCCAAAATCGCTAATGAATCCCACACTGTTGCG
>NZ_JADDYG010000244.1:74555-86441 GCF_015163535.1 Vibrio sp. OPT46
TCACCATCCACTAAGGTAGGGACTTTCGCGGTTGGTGTAATATCTTCCAAGGTCTTATAAAAATCTTCTGTGAATAATTTGAGCTTGGTGACTTTCACATCCAGTTTGAATTGAGAAAAGATCAGCCATGCGCGAAGTGACCAGCTTGAGTAGTTTTGATTAGCAATAAACAGTTTCATGACGCCTCCATACGGTTCGTGTTTTGAGTACCCATTCACAATATCTGATTGTATTTAAGGGGACTAACGGATAGTTTTGATGGAACACTTCAACAAAAACGATGGATGAGTTTTAGATATGGATATCGATGCGTTACGCAGCTTTCTGGCTTTTGTCGAAACGGGAAGTTTCACTCGTGCAGCCAAGCAGATCAATCGCACCCAATCCGCGTTCAGTGCTCAAATGCGTAAGCTAGAAGACGAACTCAGCGTCAGTTTGTTTGAAAAAGAAGGTCGCAACCTAGTATTGAGTGAAGCGGGACTGGCACTGCGCTCTCACGCAGAGCAATTGGTTAGCTTGCACAATCAAGCGCTGAAACAAGTGAAACGTTATGAAAACAAGCGCCCTCTTCGCTTAGGTTGCCCCGAGGATTACAACGACAATATCCTGCCTAGAGTCATTCGCGTATTACAACAATCTGAGCCCACATGTTCGATTCAAGTCTTTAGTGAGCCAAGCATCACTTTGAGAGAAAAACTCGATGAAGGAAAGCTAGACGCCGCTATTGTGACAAGAGCACCGGACAGTGAGGAAGGTTACTGGCTAGCAAGCGACAAAGGCGTATGGATTGCTCATCCTGATTTTGACATTGAGAACGCCCAACCTCTCCCTCTCGCCCTATTCCAAACCGACTGTAAATACCATGCGGCAGCAGTAGACGGATTAACCAAACGTGGCACTCCTTATCAACTACTGGCATGTTGCAATACGGCTTCTGCACAACGAGCAATTGTACGTTCAGGCATGGCTATCGGTGCGATGGGCAGTATTAGCGTTAGCGAGGATCTTAAGATCTTAGACGATATGCCATCGCTACCTTCCGTGGATATCGTTTTGGTCACGGGCGTCGAGCCTCATCCGATACTGGATAAAGAATGCTTGGCGCAATTGGTTGAGTTAATGGCTTAACCGGATTAGCTAGCCAATCACAAAGTTAAATTGGCCAGTTAATCGCCCGTCGGTTCGTATGGTTTCAAACTGTAGATAATCTCGGGCTTTGCCACCCCACCATTCATCACCAGTATTGCCTTTTAAGTACAACTGAGTGGTCAGAAGCTCTTGGTTATCCCGCCACAACTTAACGTGAATGTGCGGTGGACGAGAGGCATAAGGCACGGGGTACAAAGTCTGGAACAAGTAGCGACCATCCGATTGAGTTTCTACCGCGCCAAAACCTGCAAAGTGAGTATCAAACTTATCATTATTTGGCTGCTTAGGGTGATCGTAAATCCCCTGCCCATCGCATTGCCAGATTTCTACTTTGATGCCTGAAACTGGGTTTCCCGATGTATCTACGACTTTACCTTGCAACACGATAGCTTCACCGACCAAACCTTCTGATTGCAGAATCAAGTTTTGACGAAGAGGAATGTTCACTACTGGATAAAATGGCCCTTCAGTTTGTGCTGGCGTTGGCCGGATTGGTGCTTTCGCTTTTAAAGAGGGTACGAACAACAATGTCCACAGCACTAAAAAGTGTCTTCTTTCCATGGTGCCACCAATACAATTGCGTTGAATTAAGTTTGGGGGAACTTGAGGAATTTGCCATGACGAATATAAAAAATGCCTCTACAAGAGAGTCATTCGCAGAGGCACTGTGGAGCTAAATGATAAATGTTTGATGGAAGGTTTATGCGGCTTCGAACGCCAATGCTTTCTTCTCTACCTGACGGAAAATGAGAGTTAGCACACCATTTACCGTTAAATAAAATGCACCTGCAATACCAAATACCGTCAACGTATCGTAGGTTTGTGCGTTAATACGCTGCGCGTAACCCATCAGATCCATGATCGTAATCGTGCTTGCTAGTGACGTGCCTTTGAAGACCAAAATCACTTCGTTCGAGTAAGCAGGAACAGCACGACGAATAGCGTATGGTAGCAGCACTTTCAGTGTTGCAGTTCTGTTCATACCTAATGCACGACACGCTTGCCATTGACCGGAAGGAATCGCGTTAAACGCTCCTTTGAACAGCTGAGTACTGTACGCCGCGGTATTCAACGCTAACGCCAACATCGCACAGAACCAAGGTTGGCTTAACCATGTCCAGAATACACTTTCTCTTACGGCATCAAACTGACCCGGACCGTAGTACACCAAGAAGATCTGCACCAACAAAGGTGTACCAGTAAACAAGGTGATGATGCCACGACTTACCCGATGCAAACCCGGAGTACGTAGGATCAGAGTCAGCGTCATCATCAAAGCTAAGAGACAGCCCACTACCAAAGAAGCGGCGGTCAATTGAAGGCTAGTGCCTAAGCCATCCAGCATTTGCCAAACGTGTTGTTCGTTCATGCGGTTGCCTCCTGTCCCATGCTCATGCCTTGAATTGAGAACTTCTTATCAATCAGTTTTACGGCACGTTGTGTAATCAAAGTAATGCCTAAGTAAATCGCCGCAGCAGTTGCGTACCATGTAAACGCTTCATGTGTCGCTGCAGATGTTAGCTGTGCTTGTTTCAACAAATCCGTTACTCCGATCAGTGATACAAGCGCGGTATCTTTCAGCAAAACCAACCATTGGTTAGTTAAACCTGGTAGTGCGTGTCTTACTGCTTGTGGCAAAACAATGCGAACAAAAGCATGTGCCTGACTGATGCCGAGTGCACTTGCTGCTTCTCTCTGCCCTCTTCCAACGGCTTTTAATGCGCCACGTAGAGTTTGAGAAGCGTAAGAAGCGAAGATCAATGACAACGCCACCACGCCCGACAAGAACGGGCTAACTTCAATAAAGTCGCCGGTGATTAAAAACAGAACCTGCGTCGAACCAAAATAGATGAACAACACGACAAGGATTTCTGGCAAGCCACGTACAATCGTCACAAACGCCGTCATTGGCCATTTAACGAAAACGCGGCGAGACATTTCACCACTGGCGAATACCACTGCCAGAATCAAACCGACTAAGAGGCTTGTGAAGGCTAGCTGGACAGTCATCCAACTAGCTTGAACAAGCGATAAAGAGTAACCCGTTAGTGCCATATTACTTACCGAAGTATTTGTTGTAGATTACGTCGTATTCGCCGTTTGCTTTCACTGTTTTCAGTGCTGTGTTCAGCTTGTTCACTAGCTCGTCGTTACCTTTATTTACTGCGATACCGAAACCGTTACCGAAGTATTTAGGGTTAGTGACGTGCTCACCCACGTAAGCTAGGTTGTCTTCTTTCTTGAACCATTCTGCTACGACTGCTGTGTCACCGAATACAGAATCAATACGGCCATTTTTCATATCGATGAACGCGTCTTGGTAGCTTGAGTAAGGAACCGCGGTTACGCCCGGCATTTGCTCAATCAGGTAGCTTTGGTGTGTTGAACCGTTTTGAACACCAACACGCTTACCTTCTAGTGCTTTTTGATCAGCCACTTTTTCTTTGATAGAAACAAACGCTGCTGAGTTGTCATAGTATGCATTCGTGAAATTCACTTGCTCCAAACGCGCCTCAGTAATGTCCATTGCAGAGATTGCCGCATCGTAGCGCTTGAATTTTAATGCTGGGATCAGGCTGTCAAAAGATTGGTTGTGGAAGGTGCATTTTGCTTCGATTTCTTTACATAGTGCATTCGCCAGATCCACATCAAAACCTTGGATTTGGTTGTTTTCATCCATGTATTCGAATGGGGCGTACGTCGCTTCCATCGCAAATTTGATCTCTTCTTGTGCTGCTGCGTTCGCTGAGACAAGTCCGATTAGTGAAGCTAGTAGAATCTTTTTCATTGCAATACTCCGTGTGTACTTAGTGGGCTGACACTCGCAATGACAGCCGAGCTTATCTGTTAAATAGACTGAACTTTAAAAACGTGATTTAGTGATTTAAGTAGTCAGCAAACTGGGCGGTTTGCGGGTTAGAAAACGAATCATTTGTGCCGTGCTCAACGATGTGTCCTTTTTCTAAATACAGTACGTGACTAGCGATTTTCTTGGCGAAATCCACTTCGTGCGTCACAACTACTTGTGTAATTCCGGTTTCGCTTAAATTTTTAATAATCTTAACGACTTGGTTAGTAATTTCCGGATCAAGCGCAGCGGTCGGTTCATCAAAAAGCAAGACTTCCGGTTTCATCATCAATGCACGAGCAATCGCCACACGTTGTTGCTGACCACCAGAAAGTTGCATCGGCCATGCATCCGCTTTGTCTGCCAAATGCAGCGTCGCAAGAATTTGCATTGCCAGCTTCTTCGCTTCTTCTTTATCCATGCCAGCGACTTTTACCGGAGCCTCAATCAGGTTCTCCATCACTGTCATGTGTGGCCATAGGTTGTACTGTTGGAACACCATGCCCACTTTACGACGAAGCGCTAAACCTTGCTTCTCTTTGATTTCAGTTGAAAAGTCGAATGCGTCATTAGCGATGTTTAACTGGCCGTTATCCGCCCCTTCAAGAAGGTTAAGAACACGCAGTAGAGAGCTCTTCCCTGCACCACTCGGACCGAGTAACACCAGTGTTTCGCCGCTTTCACACTTAAAGCTGACATCGTGAAGCACTTGTGTCTCACCGTAGGATTTATTGATTCCGCTTACCTGAATAGTCATGCTGACATACCGCATTAATTGTCACTTGGCATTTATATTACTCAAAAGGATTTTTTATGCAATAAAAATGTATAAAAATTAATTTTGTTAAATTTTTGTATGATAAGCAATCAATACAACAGAGAATATGACTGGTTTAATCAGTTGGTTTTAACTGAAATTGTTGATGAAAATCCAACAATATGATGGCAATCGAAACAAGGTTAAAATTCTGGTTACTTTTGTGCTTGTGTAGACGGAATTTTGAGTCTTTGAACGTACTACACCCGACGCAGACCTTCTCATTTTTGCCGGGCTTCCCCCCTCGATTTCCGGTAAAGCCTTCTATCGGCGGGTTCCTGATTAGGACTTTGTGAATAGACTATAATTTCTCTTTGTATTCTGGCCCTTAATTCGAGTCATCTAAGTATGAGTGAGATAACCCCATGTTGAAGTCGCATTGTTTTTCTCTCATGGCACTTGCTTCTCTGAGCTTACTTTCCATACCCAGCGTTTGGAGTAGAACAGCAATCGTGTTACCTGGATTGCATGAACAGGGTATTGATCTTCAAGATAAGCCTATCTCTGCTGCGGCTACACGTGAATGGGAACTGGATTATGCTGATATCGTATTCGGCGCTTACGAAAGTAAAAGTCATAATGAGCGTGTACAAGCACTTGGTTACATGTACAACCAAAAGCTGGAACTTAACTCAGGTTGGCTGGAAAACGATATACGTAATCACGCAGAACTGAATGGAATTGACTACGAAGATTTCTTTCTCCACTTTTCTGAAGACACTATCCTAGCTGAAGTCGACTCAAGCCATGGTGAGAATACTCTACTCAATCGAAAACCGATGATCGTTGGCTATACCGCCAACGCTAACCGCGCCGGTTTTTGGCTATATCAACCACCGCCATGGGATGCTGATGTATTTGGTCAGGCGAATAATGGTGGAGCCCTCTATGTCTATCACTCAGAGAAGTTCGACCGCTTAGCCTTTACGTTCTCTCAGTTTGCTCAAGGCGGCAGCTTCACGATTGAATACCCTTCTGCCATCGACTCGTTTGGTCAGGTAACTGAATGGAAACGCTTCGCGATTAAAAAAGACAAAACTGAGAACATGACTAAAAACCAAACGGTCAACTGGTCTGTCCCTTCGGATTGGGTTCGCGCTACAACGCATGATGGTAGCGGGAAAACTTATGGTGGCGGTCAGTACTTTGGCTCCACCTTTTTACGCGACGGCGGCCGCCTTTACGTTGCGAAAATTACTTGGCATGACGACAACATAGAAAACCGCCCACGTCTCGAAAACATTCAACTCAAAGATAGCTTCCCTGCCGTCAATATCTCAGGAGCACCAACGGAGACACCTGAAGGTCAAACCATTCAACGCTGGCGTAAAATTCGTGGCTTCGACAAATCTGCAGATCGAAACCAAGACAATTATCTTTCTTGGCATGAATACAAAAACCGTTCGAATAAGAATGCAACCGCACGATTTCGTTGGGAGTCACGCGTTATTCCATTTGGTCGTATGTGGAATCAAACCTCTTCTTGGGCATTGACCAATCTCGGTAATCCCGTTTTTACCAATACAATGCGCCACTATTACCAAGCTGAATGGGCGAAACAAGGTTTAAATGGTGCGTACAACGACGACACGAATAAGTTACTCGGAGAAAATCAGTTCTACGTTTATTCCGGTGGTACGGTGGATGAGCTTGGTTTGGTGGCGGGTAGCCAAGCTGCTGACGATGCGTACAAGGCGCAATTCTCGGCGTTCTTGAATAAACTGGCAACGCTGGATGAAGATGCGTTAATTGGTCTCAACATAGGTACGGCAAACTTATTCGGTCGTAATGGGCAAAACCACTTGGTTAACGCTGGCTCCTTGTACTTGCGCGAGCACTACCTTTTCCCTGCTACCGGCTTTAGTGGCTATGCTGGGTTAGCTAAGTTTTGGGATAACTCTGCACTCGCCAAAGCTGGCCAGAAAGTGATTTATCAAGCGACCACGCGTTATGGTCGCGTTCAATACTTTGGTAACACAGAAAATAATTGGAAACAGGACCAATACTCTGCACTAGCGGTGTTCTACTTAAACTATCACCCTGAACGCAGTTACTTTAATCAGTGGAACAATGGCTACTTATATGGAAGTAATAACACAACAAGTGACAACTTCTGGAAGGCAGGCGTACCAAAGAATATTGCTTATCAACCTAGCGCCTTGCTTGCCATCGATTTAGGTATGCCAACCAATCAAATCCCAGATGGGTATCAGGCGACTCCGCTAATGATGTCCACCAGCACGCCCTATTCCGCCGATTACACGGTGATTGGAGATGCTTCTATGAGCAAAGTGGCTCATCCTGACTTGCCTAATGGCGCTATCGATTTGTTACCAACCCATACGTACTTTGCGTATCACTCAGACGATACGGTAGTGATGCATGGCCCTACAGAGATGGTGTTAGCCCGCGAATTCACCAAAGGCCGAGTTCTGTATCGAACTGATTTCTTTGGCAAGAATATCGATTATTTCTCCTCACCGAAGATAACTATCGCACTTCCAGAACCTATGCGACCTGTAGATCAAGACGGTAACATCGGCGACTATGTTTCTCACATTGAGATCGGCGGCTACGAAGGGGTGTTCTTGCTGTATTAACTCCCTTTCAACCACTCTGACTAAACGCTTCATAAATCGCCGTTTTTATGCTTAACGTCACTGAAAAAAACTTGTTCACTGAATCTTTATAAACCGATGTATATACTGAAGTAAATGACAACGACAAGGAAATTCAGTCACATGAAGACGACACCTTCAATGCTCTCTGTTCTGCTGCTATCAGCATTATCTACTCATGCAAATGCGGACGAATGCGGAAAAATAACCATCGCAGACATGAATTGGAATTCGGCCAGCTTAATGGCGCACATCGACCAATTTGTCTTAAATGAAGGCTACCAGTGTGATGCGGAATTGATCCCTGGTGATAGCGTTCCTACAGGCACCTCTATGATTGAAAAGGGGCAACCTGACGTTGCGCCAGAGTTATGGACAAACGGCATTAAAGAAGCACTTGATAAAGGGATTGCGGATAAACGCTTGCGTATCGCTGGTGAATCGCTTGTCAATGGCGGTGAAGAAGGGTTTTGGGTTCCCGCCTATCTGGTAAAACAGTATCCAGAGCTCGCGACGATAGAAGGCGTCATCAAGCACGCCAAACTATTTGAACACCCAGAAGATGATGACAAGTTCGCGTTCTATAGCTGCCCTGCTGGTTGGACATGCCAAATCACCTCCGGTCACTTGTTTAATGCATTAGGGTTAAGTGAGCACGGCTTTGAGATGGTTGACCCAGGCTCTGGCGCTGCACTAGCTGGTACCATCGCCAAAGCCTATGATCGCAAAATGCCTTGGTTTGGTTACTACTGGTCACCAACACCCGTATTGGGCAAGTATGATATGGTCAAAGTGGATTTTGGTAGCGGAACAGATTTGGAAGAGTATCGCAACTGTACCACTCAGCCTGATTGCGCTTCACCAAAAGTAACAATGTACCCACCTTCTCCAGTTCGCACAGTAACAACTGAGGCGTTTGCGAGCAAAGAACCCCAAGCATTCGCGTACTTGCAGAAACGCGGATTTACCAACGAGCAAATGAGTGAAATGCTGGCCTGGATGGAAGATAACTACGCGGACGGTGAAGAAGCGATGTTTTACTTCTTTAATACCTACCCTGACTTGTGGAAAGGCTGGGTATCTGAAGACGTCGCGGTGAGAATCGAAAAAGCGCTTTGATGATTAATACTTAAAGTGCCACAAATCATTTAACCTCCCATGCCGTTTGAATAAACGGCATGGGAGACTCGTCAACGACTCGTTAATACATGGTGTGACCATTCAATGTTTCTTTGGGTATCTCTTGCAGAGCGTCCCAATGTTCAACGATCTTCCCATTGTGATCAAAACGAAAGAAATCCATCGTCACGTATTCAATATCATTAGGCCATGTTTGGTGAGTGTGTAGTGCCACCAAATTCCCTTCAGCAATGGCTCGCACAAACGTAATATCTTTATCGGGATACTCATTTTGCATCCGCTCAAAATACTCGATAAAAGCCTCGGGGCCATTTCCAACTAATGGATTGTGCTGGATGTACTCATCACCTACGTAGTCTTCAACTGCCTTTCTTGGGTTACCTCGATAGGCGGTTTCGTAAAACGCAATGGCATTTCTTTTATTCTCTTGCAGATCCATTTTTCTTACCTGTGTTGATCCATCTTGCGGATAACGGTAATCATAGTCTTTGAACTTCAGAAGTGACTGAACATCGCGCACAAAAAAGGCCGCTAAACAGCAGCCTTCATCACTTCTACTTGGAATCATCGCCTTTCATAGCTTAAACCACACCACCAGCACCGAGCATAGAACGCTCACTGTTCTCCACCAGCAACGCGGTTGCGGTTTGTTTCAGTGTTTCCCATTCTTGGTCTTCGACAAAGATACCATTTTGCCAAGAAGCTTGTTGCGTACGGCTTAACTCATCACCTTCAATGTGGGTGGTATACCCTTGCGCACTTTTCTCGATATCGAAATCGTTCACGGAGAGCTCGATAACCATACTATGCAAATCCGTATCATGCACATCAAACTGATCCGAGAAAAAGACTTCTGGTGCGATTCGTCCACGGTTTAACACATAAAGCGTTCGCTTGGGACTTGAGCCATTGACCCACTGTGCTCGACACGCAATGCCTTTCGCAGAGAGCTTCAACAACTCACTGAAACCCAGCCAACGGTTATGACACTGTTTCAACGTAATGGTAATCGACTTACGGTTGATCATTTTCTCGAGCGCGAAATCCAACACAGCGGGTAAATGACACGCTACACTCCCGTTGTGCAGTTCTACCTCTATGCTTGACGGTGTGCTGTTGGTCACCGATACGGCGCAGTCTGAATCTAACCCAAGAAACAGACTGGCGTTATTAAAATGGCGAACTCCATGTAAGCCAACCATTTGCAAGTCCGCCACCATGTTCGCAATGACATCCGCCTCACCACAGTGACGGCGCATGCCAAGAAATGCCTTATTAACCGCGGCCACCAATTCGTTGTGAGAGACGATCATAATGCAAATCCTCCGTTGATTTTTTGATTGTCACTTTGCGCAATTTCGTCACGCGGCGGCATGCTAGGGAAAATCCATGTGTCTGCCAGTTTAGGATCGTGAATTTCATCTAACAACGGCGCACCTTGGAAGAAAGTTATTCGAACCCAACGATCCGAGCGCGGATCAAACTTAGTCGCACCAAAGATCGCCAATTTACAGCGCAGTAAGTGCATTGGTAACGCATCTTTACGCAGCACGTTCATTTGAATATCCCCCATCGCACGGTTGCCTAGCGTCCATACGCGACGTGTGATCGAACGATAAGTCGGATTTTGCAACAGAAACTCTGCTACGGACATTTCTTCATCACAACCAAGCAAAGCGTGGTACAAGCGATTCACTTGTCTGCCGATATCAAGCGGCAGCTCTTTTTCTTCTCCTGCTTCCTCGCCACGAACACCAAGCCTTGGCTCTTCTTTGTCTTGTGAACGATACCAGAACCAATAATTGTTCTCGGCCAGTGAGTAATCCGCATCAATCGCCCAGCGGTACTTGCTTTGCAACACTTCCAGTAAATCTTGGATCTTTTTCCCGCCCGGAATAGATAACGTTTCATCCGTATTCATTTGGCTAGCAAATTCATCCACTAAAGATGGGTAGAGTTCGATCAAGCAAGAGGTGAGGATTTCTTGGGCTTCCACACTCATTGTTTTCTTATGCTCGACCAAACTCGCCCAATTCGGATGTGATGCCATTAACGTTGTTAGCTCTGATAGCAGTTGTTTGATGTCTGATATCGCTTGATGATTGAGCCTGTCTTGATGTTCATTAATGGTGATGACTTGCTCTAAATGACGCTGTGCTTTTTGTAGTAATCCTTGCAAAGGAGCATGGAATGAAGCTTCACATGGCATCGCAAAGACTCGCGCTACCGCACGCTCGCGAGAGGTCATCCATTGGTCAACAATACACGGGTGATTAATCAAGTATGGAGCCATGCCTAAGCCAGTAGCATTGCCGACACCAAGGTAGCGCTGCAAGCCACGATGCAAAGCCACCGCGTTGTCGCCACCTTGTTGAAGTGCCAGATAGTGCACCCAATCTAGGCTGAATTCACGCAACATATATACCGCACACACTTGCGCACTAAAAGACTGGCTGAAATCTGAGTTGTTCTCTAACAGTTTGAAATCGGCGATACCAAACTTTCCGTTACCATAAACAGCTGTGGTACGCAGGATATAACCCACTTCCGCTAACTCTTTCGGCTCAGGCTGCTCGCCTTGAGAAAGCGCGCTAACAATGTGCTCAAACACGCGCACACTTTTGTTTGCGCGAGCAAGAACAAGTACGTTGTTTGGATTACGTCCCGCTTCTTGCAGCGGTACATTTTCTCGCAATCTTTCCAACAAAGTAACATCAACATCGCCTTGAACCAGTGCAAATGTGACATCCCACTTTTCAGCAATTACGCGATCATTACGCTCGTCGTCGGCAATTTCATCACAGAATACCACCAAATGATAAACGTGCTCTGGCGTGGTCAATTTGTAAATCACATGACCATAACCACGAGGACAAAGCTGCCACTCATGCTTGGTTACTTGCCAGTTTTGGCTTGCCATATTACGAATCAGACTGCGAACAAAGCTGATTCGGTTTTGGTGCATTGCGCCAAGCCTTTCGGCTGCCATGACAATCGCTGCATCGCGCATAGTTGCTTCCGTATAAGTAGAACGATGTGCATCCATTTTGCTCACCACCTATTTGTTATTGTAAGAATACTAGGGTTTGTGCGGATGCAGGAGGAAAACACCCGCACAAGCTCCACGTTGTTTGAATTGGATAATTGTTATAGCCCTTGCTCTTTCGCCATTTTGATTGCAATTTGTGGCGCATTCCAAAGTGACGGTAACAGAATCAACGAAACCGGAACCGCGGTAATAACAATGAAAGATTGCAGAGCAGAGATGCCGCCAGAGCCAAGGGAAATTAGGATCAATGCCGTCACACCCATCA
>NZ_JADDYG010000244.1:86499-98926 GCF_015163535.1 Vibrio sp. OPT46
GAAGGTACGGATGATCGCATTCGGCTCCGTTTCACCACTGATCACGACACTGATTGTGTAGGTCATTGAGTCGCCCGTCGTGACGATGAAGATCGTGGTTAAAATCAGAAATAGAATTGAAGTCAGCATTGGCATTGGTAGTTGCTGAGTCACCGCAAGCAAAGCACCTGGCAAGTTAAAGCCTTCAAACGCCGCACTCACACTACCCGGTTCAGCAATTTCAAACGCAAGGCCTGAGCCGCCCACAATCGTGAACCAAAAACAAGTGGTTAACGGAGCCACTATACTGATGGTTGAAATAACTTGGCGAATAGTGCGACCACGGGAAATACGCGCAATAAAGATTGCCATCATCGGACCATAACCCAGGAACCAGCCCCAGAAAAATACTGTCCACCAACTTAGCCAACCTTCGTCACCGCGATAGGTCGCCATTGGGATAAAGTTATCCAGCATGCTCCCTACACCTTGAATGTATCCGTTAAAGATAGAATTCGTAGGGCCAAAAAACAGGATGTAAACCATCAATGCCATTGCCAGAATCACGTTGTAACGACTAAGCAGTTGCATGCCTCGGCTTAATCCACTGAGCGCTGACAAGGTGTAAAGCGCAATCGCAAACAAAATGATGATAAGCTGAGTGGTAAAGCCATCAGGAATATCAAACAGCGCATTTAACGCGTAGCTAACCTGTAAGCCTAGAAACCCAATTGGCCCGATGGTGCCTGCGGCTACCGCGATAATGCAGCACGCGTCAATCAATGCACCGAGTTGGCCTTTAAGTGCTCGTTCGCCCAAGACTGGGTAAAGCAAAATACGGGGTTTTAGTGGTAAACCTTTGTCGTAATGTAGGTGCATCACCACGATGGAAGTTAAGCTACCTACAATCGCCCAAGCCAGAAAGCCCCAGTGCATAAAGGATTGCGACAACGCATTCACCGCACCTTGCTGCGGGTTATCTTGCGCGCCGTACAAAGGGGGTGGGCTAACGTAATGCGCGATAGGCTCAGCCGCGGCCCAGAAAACACCACCACCAGCCAATAAGGTACAGAAAATAATCGCCATCCAGCGGAAAGAATCCATTTCTGGTTTTGCAATCCCGCCCAACATCACCTTGCCTGTTCGCCCTGCAGCCAAGCCAAGACCAATAAGAAAAGTGAGAAGCAGCAGTAACTGCCAGTATGGACCAAATACCTGAACTGCCCAGCCAAAGCCAGCGTTAACGATCGTAGATAACAGCTCGCCGTCATAAAGTGCAATAGCAACGAACAACGCGATGAAACCACCGCTATACCAAAAGGCCGGGTTACTCAGTCCTAATTTGTCCGTCGTGTTTTCTGTTGTTGATGTGTTGTGTTTTGCTTTCGACTTGCCCGATGACACGCTCATCGTGGAAGCTTTCATGCTATTGGTTAAATCAGACATACTCTGGCTCCAGAGGTTCTTTGCAGCAGCCAAAGACTGGCTACAAATGTGAGTTTTACGCCTGCCGTATTGTTATTATGTGGGCAGGCGGTTCCTACTTTGGGGAATGCTATGAAATAGGCTCTAATCCTTCTTTAAGGAAGTTGAACCAGTTTTCACCCAATATTTTTCCAGCCTCAGATTCACTGAATCCGTGACCCATTAATCCGTTGTAGATGTTCTCCATCCCTGCGCTGCCGCAGAACCATGGCAGCGCATCTGGCCATCCCGAGTTACTTGCAGAACCTTCGCCGTAATCCATCGCTTTTGACCAACGCCCGTTGCGCATCCACTCCAACACTTGTTGCGGCTGATTTAGGCACAAATCGCTACCGATACCTAAATGGTCAACGCCAAACATGTCTGCGGTTTTCGCAACCATCTGGCAGAAATCATCCAGCGTGCACTGGCTGCCATTTGGCAAATGGAATGGATATAAACTGAATCCAATCAAACCACCGCGCTCCGTCAGTGCTTTGATCACGGTGTTGGACTTGTTGCGCAGTGCGTCATGCGCAAATGTCGGGTTAGCATGGCTGATACAAATTGGACGCGAAGAGAGCTCGATAGCTTCCAACGTCGAACGCTCCGCGCTGTGGGACATATCAATGATCATCCCGACTCGGTTCATCTCTTCAATCGCTTGTTTACCAAAGCGAGTTACGCCGGAATCGTTTTGTTCGTAACAACCTGTCGCCAGTAAGCTTTGGTTGTTGTAGGTCAGTTGCATGATCAGCAGACCTTGGCGGCGCATCACTTCAATCAGACCAATTTCATCATCGATTGGTGAGCAATTTTGCGCGCCGAAGAAGATGCCGACTTTGCCTTCTGCTTTGGCTTTTTCTACATCTGCCATTGAATAAATAGGCATGATGAGGTCCGCATTTTGCTCGAAGCGCAAGTTCCATTCAGCAAAACGCGTTAAGGTTTCGCGCGCAGTTTCGTGGTAGACGATGGTGGCATGAACGGCGGTAATGCCACTCGCCTTAAGCGTTTGGAAATACTCTCGATCCCAATTGCAGTACTGCAATCCGTCAATCACAATCCGTTGTTGGTACATAACCACTCCTTAAACAATTTCTTAGCCTTTCAGTGCGGGTAACTGACACCATCAGCTACCCTGCTGTTCTTAGTAAGGGCGCTGATAAGCGGTTTTCACCACGGTGTAGAACTCTTTGGCGTACTGCCCTTGCTCACGAGGGCCAAAGCTAGATTCTTTACGGCCACCAAATGGGACGTGATAATCTGTACCCGCAGTTGGCAAGTTAACCATGACGCAGCCCGTTTGGACTTGCTGTTTGAAGATCGCGCTATTGCGCAGACTTTGCGTGATAATGCCGCCTGTCAGGCCAAAGCGCGTATCGTTCGCGACTGCAATTGCCTCATCCAGATCAGAAACGCGAATCACGCTTGCCATTGGTGCAAAGACTTCTTCTTGGTTCACTTCCCAGCTGTTTTGTGTGTTCAAGAACAGGGTTGGTGACATATAGTAACCGTCATGCTCTAGGCTCAGACGCTCACCACCGAAAGCCAGCTCCGCGCCTGCTTGGCGTGCATTTTCAATCCACTCAAAGTTCGCATTCAGCTGGTTACCATCAACAACAGGACCCATGAATACGCCCTCTTCCAGTGCGTGACCCACTTTTAATTCGCTCATGCGTTGGATTAGCGCTTCAACATACGCGTCGTGAATTCCGTCCATAACCACAAGACGAGAAGACGCGGTACATTTTTGACCTGCACCCGAGAATGAGCCTGCGATTGTGGCTTCAACGGCAATTTGAATGTCTGCATCATCGGCCACTACGAGCGCGTTTTTGCTGCCCATCTCTAGCTGACAACGCACAAAGTTTGGTGCCGTTGCCGCCGCTACTTTACGGCCTGTGTCCACAGAACCAGTGAAGCTCACGCCGTTCACATCTTTCGAATTGATAAGGGTATTACCAACTTGCGAACCGCTACCCAAAACGAGGTTAAACGTGCCAGCAGGTAAACCTTGGCGATGGACAATCTCAGTCAGTGCAACGGCACTCGCTGGAGTTAGGTTGGCAGGCTTCCAGACGACACTGTTGCCAAACGCAAGTGCTGGCGCGATTTTCCAAGCCGCTGTTGCTGTTGGGAAGTTCCAAGGAGAGATAATGGCGATAACGCCGACGGCTTCGCGAGTAACTTCAACGGAGACACCTGGACGGACGGAAGCAGCGTTATCGCCAATTTGACGCAGTACCTCAGCAGCAAAGTATTGGAAGAATTGGCCAGCACGGTAAATCTCACCTCGACCTTCAGCAAATGGCTTACCTTCTTCACGCGAAAGCAAGGTACCCAATTCGTCACATCGTGCAATGAGCTCATCACCAATCGCTTGCAACACTGCTTGTTTGCGCTCGATTGGTGTTTTTTCCCACTCTGACTGCGCTGATTTAGCCGCTTGAATCGCTTGCTCTACTTGCGACACACTCGCTTGTGCGAAATCGCCAATGTTTTCGCTGATATCAGAAGGGTTAATATTGGCGATGGTGTCCATGCCCGATTGCCATTCACCTGCTATGTAGAGGGATTTTTCTGCTTGAACATTGTTAATAAAAGTCATGGTTCTTTCCTTGTTCTTCCGATTTGTGATGGCAAGCCACCCACTCACTGATCTCTAATTGTTCTTATTGGATTTATTCTGGTTTGCTTGCCGACGCGTAGACAACAAACTCCACCAACATCTCTTCTCGCGCTAACCCTGCAACCACCATGGCGGCGCGATTTGGGTACGGCGCTTCAAAATATTCCGCGTACACTTGGTTAACGGTCTTTAAGTATTCTCTGTCAGTCACATAAATCAGGACCTGCAACACCGAGTCCGAAGACTCCCCTGCACACTCCAGGGTGTGAATGAGATTGTTAAAGGTTTGACGTGTTTGTGCTTCGATACCGCCTTCCACAACCGCGCCTGTGTCATCAATAGGAATTTGAGCCGTATACAGGGTTCCGTTGTTGACTATCGCCCATTCAAGCGGCGCTTTAGAAGCAAATAGACTGGTTTTAACTGGGTGTTTTTTAGTAGGAGTATTCACGTGCCTTTCAACCTTTGTAACAGCTTTGTTTCAATATGGTTAAATGATGCACATTGACAAGCGATAAATCTAACGGTAAATTTTTGACATTTGATAAATTAAACTTATCACTCTGTTTAAAATAACGTAAATAAAGGGATTAAGAGGCATTAGGGATGAGTATTAAGCTTCAACAATTAATGCATTTTGTGATGGTAGTCGAGGAAGGAGGCTTTCGAGCCGCTTCACATCGTGCAAATCGTTCTCAGGCGGCACTGTCAACATCGATAAAAGAGCTTGAAAAAATTCTAGGGCAAACGCTGTTTGAACCCGGAAACAAAACCAAATTGACCCCGTTTGGTGAAATTTGTCTTCCCAAAGTGGTTCAGTTTCTCAATATCTACAGTGCACTAGACAACGATCTCAAAGCAGCCGCTGCCGGACAGCAAGGGAGAGTGCGAATTGCGAGCGTTCCTTCTGTTGCAGCGAAGCTCATTCCTAGCGTGTTGGGCGCCTTTTGCGAACAGTATCCAAATGTAGAAGTAAGCTTGATAGACGATAATGCCGCTGGCGTCGAGGCTCGCCTACTCTCCGGTGAGGTCGACTTAGCGCTCGGTAACCCCTCTCACCTCGATGAGGGGGGCATTGACTTTACGCCGCTGTTAGCCGATCCAATAGGCGTGGTGTGTTTAAAGGACAACCCTATTGCGAGTCATCCAGAAGGAATCGAGTGGCAAACTTTGTTGGAACAACCCTTTATCCGTAACGGCACTTGTACACTTCTCGATCCAACCCCAGCAAGAGCTCTGAGTCAGCAAGCGCTCTATTCGGTCGAAAATATTACTTCGCTGTTTTCTGTCTTAGAACTTGGGATTGGTGTCACGACCCTACCGAAGCTTGCTTTCCCAACCAATGAAACACGCTTGGTTTGGATCCCGCTTATCGATCCACCACTTGAAAGGCAAATTGGTATATTTACGTTAACCGATCGCACGATCTCGCCTCAAGCTAAAGCATTTCACGATCTTTGTGTGCATTATTTAAACTATCAAAAAGAAGATAAATAATGGTTCGATTAACATGCGGATAATTAAAAGCCTCCATATTCAGAGTGGAGGCTAATTTGTATTTGTGTATTCGCTTCGTTCTATTTTTTGCGACGATTTCGGTTCTTATACACCACGCAAAAGTTACCACGCTTGGTACGACACTTTGAGCAACGCTCACAATCTACTGGTGCGCGATTGCCTTCTTTCCAACGTTTGATCAACTGTGGCTCAGCCAATAAAGGGCGTGACACAGCAAAAAATTGGATATCTGTGTTTTCTGCAATTTTCTCAATCGCATCAATGTCGCTCAGCCCGCCGACAGTAATCACCGGTATACTAACGTCCTGACTGATCACGTGACCATATTCGTGAAAGTAACCTTCTTCTTGTAGTGTGTAACCATCGAACGTTTGACCAACAAGTTCGTTTGCTTTGCCGTGAACATTGCCAGATACGATGATCGCATCAACGCCTATTTCTTCAAGTTTCTTACAGACGACGCGAGTTTCATCGAACGTTAAACCGCCGTCAAAGAACTCTGTTGCCGTCAGTTTAACGAGGATGGGAAATTCGCTTCCAACCAGCTTTCTGGTTTCAGAATAAATTTCTAAAAGAAAGCGCATGCGATTTTCTAAGTCACCACCATATTCGTCTTCGCGACGATTATAGTACGGGCTTAAAAACTGGTTAATTAAATAAGTGTGCGCCGCATGAATCTCTACTCCGTCAAAACCAGCGTCTTGAGCACGTTTACTCGCCAATGCGAATGCCTTTACGATGTAGTCTATTTCGTCCTTTGTCATCGCTTTGCCTTGCGTATTTGTACCACGCTCAGGCACGTCACTCGGAGCGAAGATGACACGCTCACCGACGTTATGGGTGGTTTTGGTGCCACCGTAAGCAATTTGCATCACGATTTTAGAATCTTGTTGATGTACTAGCTCTGTTAGCTTTTTGTATTCTTCAATAAAAGAGTCGTTGTAGATCCCCATCATACCTGCGTTGGGTTTCTCTTCTTCAACGATATTGGCATAACCCGTAACAATAAGCCCAACTTCCCCTTTCGCAAGCGTTTCGTAAATATCGTAAAGCTTTGCCGTCATGTGACCATCTTCGGTCGCCATGTTCTCCCACGTTGCGCTTCGCACAAAACGGTTCTTTAGGGTCATGTTGCCAATGCGGGCTTCGGAAAACAAAATGCTCAAAACCAGTCCTCTTAAAGTTGTCTTTATGTTTTATCTTTTCGCAAGTAAACAAGAACGAAAAAGGAACAGCGATACACGATGTATGGCTGTTCCTTCTCTGAATCCTTGAGACCTGCAAACTACAGGCGCACCTTAATGCCTCGGAGACGACAAAACTTTAATCTGGGTTAAGGTTTAGTGAGTTTTTAGATTATGTAAAAGGATGATTCTTAATCGTGTTCATTTCACTGGAGTTAAGATGCTTCGTCACCCACTTTCAGTCGTAAAGCTTTTGTATTTCGCTAGCTGGTGATTCAACTCAAACATTCACATTGTTAGTTTGTATGCTGCCATGGGAACTAGCACTCCCCCCAATGTTTACATTACAAACTATCGATATTGAATTCTCATATGGTAAGTAGAGTTATTGCGCTGTTTATACTTTTTGGCTTAATCGTCGCTATCTCTTGGCATTATTACGCGTCAGCGGAAACGCGCGATCCACTATGTTTTACACACTGGTTGTTTTTGCTTTTAGATATGAATACGTGATAGTGAAGCTAGAGGAGGAACAGGAAAAACAGTGAAAATAAAGGACAATAGAAAGTTAAATGACCTTACTTCCAGGTAAGGCCATTCATGCATTCAGCAGCAAAAGATATTGGCGTTTAGCAAACGCTTAGGTTTGGTTGTTACAGAGCTAGAGGAATCAACTCGACACCAAGCACACCACTGATCCCCATCACCACTAGCAGTGAGACTTTAAACACCGACTTTGACCAAGCGATGTAGTTGTTGTCATCAATGCTGCGAAAGGTCACTTTCGTCCACATAAAGCAAACAACCGCTGCAACCGCTAAGTATTCATACCCGGCTTCACCTAGTAAAAATAACCCCAACGATACTGCTCCAAACGCCACGACATACGCTTTCATGTGTCGATGCGCTTTATGAATACCTTCTTTAACTGGCAATACGGGAATCCCAGCTTCTCGGTAGTCTTGCATGCGAAACATGGCAATGGCATACGAGTGCGGCATTTGCCAGAGACAGAACATGGTAAAGAGTAAAATCGCTTCCAAGCTAATGAAGTTTGTTACCGCTAAGTAACCCACCAATGGCGGAACTGCACCTGAGATACTTCCCACTAAGGTCCCATACACCGAGTTACGTTTATACCACATCGTGTAAAAGAACACGTAATACACGTAGCCAAGCAACACGACGACAGCGGATAGTGGGTTCACTCGGATAAATAACAGTGCGGTTCCTACCAGCAATAAAGCAAGTGCATAAACAAACGCAATATCGATATTGATGTTGCCTTTCACTGTTTCACGATTTCGTGTACGTGCCATCTTTTGGTCGATATCACGATCGAAAATATTATTCACCACACAACCTGAAGCGATGACTAACCCAACACCAACTAACGTCGTAACGAACAACATTAGACTGGCTGGTTCTGTTTTTGCGGCGAGGAAGAACCCCGCCGCAACAGAAATCAGGTTGCCGAAAATAATGCCCGGTTTAGTGATAGACAAATAACTTTTCAGCATACCTTGACCTACAACTTCATGTTGACGTTCATGTTGTAGATGATCCATACCGAGCCAGCGATAAGGATAAGTACAACAATGGCGGTAAACATCAGTGATACAAGGTTCCAACGTCCGTCGGATGTTTTTGTTTCCATGTGCAAGAAGTATTTAAAGTGAACAAATATCTGCACTAATGCACATCCAAATAGAATCGCATAGGTCGTTGTATCTGGTAATGATTTCGTCCAAACAAAGTAGAACGGAATTACCGTCAGAATCAGTGAGGCAATAAAGCCTTTCACGTAATCTGACGCACTGGTTTCTACATGTTGATCCATTACATTACCCCCAGTAAGTAAACGATAGTAAAGACACAAATCCAAACGATATCTAGAAAGTGCCAGAATAGGCTTAAGCAGTTAAAGCGCATTGCCATATTGTCGTTCAGACCTTTCGTCGACAGTTGATGATACGCTACCGCTAACCAAATCAGACCAAAGGTTACGTGCAGGCCGTGCGTACCAACCAACGTAAAGAATGCCGATAGGAATGCACTTGTTTGTGGCCCATAGCCTTCTTCAATCAGGTGATGGAACTCATAGACCTCCATACAGATAAAGCCAAGACCAAGCGCGAACGTGACTAACATCCAGCGTTTGAGACCAGCAACGTTGTTGCGCTTCATCGCGATAATGCCAAAACCAAATGTGATACTGCTAAACAGCAGCAACATGGTTTCGACAAACACGAATGGGAGTTCGAAAATGTCTTTACCTGTTGGGCCCGCAATTGAATTGCTCGACAGCACAGCGTAAGTCGCGAACAAGGTCGCAAACAATACACAGTCACTCATCAGGTAAACCCAGAAGCCAAATAGCTTGTTGCCATTCGTGTCATGGTGGTGATCATGGTCGTGATGTGCTGCGATATTAGTTTGCATACGTCACCTCCAGATCATCTTTACTTTCGCTGTCTTTCACTGAGTTTTTCTTCGCTTCTTCAAGCTGAGCTCGACGTTCGGCCTCAATTGCTTTGATCTCTTCAACTTCCACGTAGTAATCCACATCATCGTTATAGCTATGCTGAATACACGTCACGATAATACCGACCAAACTTGCCGCCGCTAGCCACCAGATGTACCAAATCATGCCGAAGCCAAATAGGAGCGACCAAGCCGACACGTAGATGCCTGTTGCAGTGTTTTTTGGCATATGAATACGTTCGTATTCCACTTCTTTAGTTGGATCGAACTCGCCACTTTGTTTCTGGTACCAGAAGGCATCTAGCACATCACCTTTTGGTAGGTGCGCAAAGTTGTAGAACGGCGGTGGAGACGATGTTGCCCACTCAAGAGTACGACCACCCCACGGGTCACCAGTTAGATCACGGTTTTGCTCGCGGTCACGGATACTCACGTAAATTTGGATGAACTGAGACAATACGCCCAGCGCAATCACAACCGTACCTGCTGCGGCAATCGACAACAGTGGGAAGTATTCTGGGTTGATGTCTTGGCTTAAACGACGAGTCATCCCCATGAAGCCCAGCGCGTAAAGCGGTAAGAACGCCATTAAGAAACCAATAATCCAAAGATAGAACGCGCGTTTGCCCCAAGTTTCATTCATGGTGAAACCGGTCGCTTTCGGGAACCAGTAAGTGATCGCAGCGAAACATCCAAACACCACACCACCAATGATTACGTTATGGAAGTGCGCAATCAGGAACACAGAGTTGTGCAGAACAAAGTCCGCACCCGGAACCGCCATTAGTACGCCCGTCATACCACCAACAGTAAAGGTGATAAGGAAGCCCACCGTCCACATCATTGGCGTCGTAAAGCGGATGCGGCCTTTGTACATGGTGAATAGCCAGTTGAAGATCTTCACCCCAGTTGGGATAGAAATGATCATCGTGGCAATACCGAAGAAGGCATTTACGTTCGCGCCAGATCCCATCGTAAAGAAGTGGTGTAGCCAAACGACAAACGCAAGAATCGTGATAACTACGGTAGCCCAAACTAGCGATGTGTAACCGAACAACTTT
The DNA here is from genome assembly GCF_015163535.1 of Vibrio sp. OPT46. NCBI lineage: Bacteria > Pseudomonadati > Pseudomonadota > Gammaproteobacteria > Vibrionales > Vibrionaceae > Vibrio > Vibrio sp. OPT46. The sequence continues at coordinate 96,822 of NZ_JADDYG010000244.1, forward strand.
TTACGTGAAAAGGTTGCGGTGACTTCTGAGAACACACCAAAAATTGGCAAGATCAAGATGTACACTTCTGGGTGACCCCAAGCCCAAATCAGGTTGACGTACATCATTACGTTGCCGCCAAGATCATTGGTAAAGAAGTGCATGCCTAGGTATCTATCCAGCGTAAGCAGAGCGATAGTCACCGTTAGGATTGGGAATGAAATGATGATCAAAATGTTTGCACACAGAGACGCCCAAGTGAAAACTGGCATCTTCATCATTGGCATAGACGGTGTACGCATACGCAAAATGGTCGCGAAGAAGTTCACGCCTGTTAACGTCGTACCAACACCTGATATCTGCAGCGCCCAAATCCAATAGTCGACCCCGACTCCTGGGCTTGCCTCAATACCTGAAAGCGGCGGATACGCTAGCCAACCTGTACGACCAAATTCACCTAAGCCGAGAGACATGTTTGTTAGGATGACACCAACAACAAACAGCCAGAAGCTCAAGTTATTCAGATACGGGAAAGCTACGTCACGTGCACCAATCTGCAATGGCACGATGATGTTCATCAAACCAATGACCAATGGCATCGCTACAAAAAAGATCATGATCACGCCGTGGGCAGTAAAAATTTGATCGTAGTGATGCGGTGGCAAATAACCTGCTTCACCCGCAGAAGAAAGGAGTTGCTGACTACGCATCATGACTGCGTCAGCAAAACCACGAACAAGCATCACCATCGCTACTGCGATGTACATGAAGCCAAGTTTTTTATGGTCTACTGAAGTAAACCATTCATTCCACAAATATTGCCACTTTCCGGCTTTAGTTACCGCGTAAACTACGGCTAAACCAACCAGCGCCACAACCGCTAAGGTGATGACGATAATAGGTTCGTGGAATGGAACTGAATCAAGAGTTAATCTTCCAAACATTACGATTATCCTTGGTTTTCAGGCAAACAGTTCATTGAACCAGGATGCTGAGTCACAACGTCGGTGAACAAGAACGGAGGAACGCTAGAGAACAAAGTGACTGGCTCTGCGATACTTGGCGCTGCCAGTGAGCTGTATTGCTCCCAATCTTCAATACGATCAGGGCTCGCCTTCACTTTCTGCACCCAATTTAGGAACGCAGCACGATCAGACATTGCTGAAGCTGTGAACTTCATTTGCGAAAAGCCTTCGCCGCTGTAGTTCGATGCAAAACCCTTGTAGTCACCTTCGTGGTTCGCTATCAGGTTGAGCTTGGTTACCATTCCTGGCATCGCGTAGATCTGTGTACCTAAGCGAGGGATGAAAAACGCGTTCATGATGTTGTCCGAAGTCAGTTTGAACTGCACTGGCACGTCTTTCGGGAACGCCACATAGTTCACCGTCGCAATGTTTTCCTCTGGATAGATGAACAACCATTTCCAATCGAGTGACACCACTTCGATGGTCATTGGTTTAACATCACTTTCCAATGGTTTGGAGGGCTCTAGTTCATGAGTCGAACGCCATGTGATCGTCGCAAGAATCGCAATGATGATGATTGGAATTGTCCATACCACCACTTCGATTTTGGTCGAGTGTGACCACTCGGGTGCGTACTCTTCTTCAGTGTTAGAGGCGCGGTATCGGTAAGCGAAGTAAATCGTCATTAAAATCACAGGGATTACAACGATCAACATCAGCAAAAGAGCAGTAATAATTAACTCTTTTTCTTGCACACCAATGGCACCTTTGGGGTCAAGTAAAGCTGAATTACATCCTGAGAGCATAAGTATGACGGACGCCAAACTTCCCCTCGACAAGATGCGTTTATATCTTGAGGCTTCCATTAACTTTCTCGATGGTTGTCTGGTTTCAAAGCAGATGCCAATCAAAGTAAATAAGAGCTCACAAATTGCGCAGAGGTAATGTATGAGAACAAGAAGAAACTTCGCTAAGTAGTTATTCTACTTACAATTTTTCAACTTCGTCATCAAGCATTTAACCAGCTAGAATGAACCGTTATTTGCTACGATACGATTGGTATCAAGCCAAGAACCAGTTGTTATAGTCATTAGAATGTTTATGTGTTGAGCATGAGTAACGTCGGGCTCAGAGCGAAACAAAACGGAATTGAGTGGAGAT
>NZ_JADDYG010000244.1:98936-99762 GCF_015163535.1 Vibrio sp. OPT46
ATAAGCAGTTATTCTACTTACAATTTTTCAACTTCGTCATCAAGCATTTAACCAGCTAGAATGAACCGTTATTTACTACGATACGATTGGTACCAAGCCAAGAACCAGTTGTTATAGTCATTAGAATGTTTATGTGTTGAGCATGAGTAACGTCGGGCTCAGAGCGAAACAAAACGGAATTGAGTGGAGATCAAAACCACACTCTTAGTGTGAGTTTATTGTTACACTTTGAAACACTATGTTACATTTGGCGCATTATGAGGAGTAAAAAGTTAAAGCTCATTAGCCACAACTGGAAACTAACCTTCCATTAATGGAAGTTACACACTTTAAATCGAATATTAACCTCAACACGAATTTCTCGTGCTTCAACAATTAATTATTTAAAAACAAACAGTTGAAACTTAAAATTAATGAGACTGACTATCAACTTCATTTACGCAGATAGCCTTAATTAGAAGCGGAAACTAAAAAACAAAAAGTGTGATCAGCGTCAAATTAATGATTTCACTTAATATTTGAGTGGTATTTACATCTCTTTATTGGATTGTGAGAAATCATTCTCAAGGTAAATCCAAACATAAGTTGTAAATACATTTGGGTTGCGCAGAATGAGCACTCCACAACATAGAAAATGTTGAAATGGAAAGAGACTTATTATTCAGGCCTATCAGAGCCTTATTTCAGTGGTCACTTACATACGAATGCCTCCATCCACTTCTAAAACTCTGCCAGTAAAGTAATCACTCTCAATAATGTATTTTACTGCATGCGCGATTTCGCTTGTTTCGCCCATCCTGCCAACTGGGATCATCTTTTCTAATCG
>NZ_JADDYG010000244.1:99877-109703 GCF_015163535.1 Vibrio sp. OPT46
GAGCCCATGTTGTCGCCATGGTCGCGACCGCCGCTTTTGACGCAGAATAATTGGTTTGTCCGATATTCCCTGCTCTCGCAACACTAGAAATATTGATGATAACGCCTTGGGAGCCACTCTCAATCATCTTGACGGCAGCTTCACGCCCACACAAAAATGTTCCTGTCACGTTAACGTTCATGACCAAATTGAATTGATCCAAAGACATCTTACTGATCACGCCATCTTTTGCTTTTACAAGTAACCCATCTCTTAATACGCCAGCGTTATTGACTAACCCATTGAGTTGACCAAAATCTTGGATAATCGCTTCAAACGTGGTTTCAACGTCGATTTCGTTGGTGACATCCACTTGATATGTCAACGCTTTCGCACTCAGCATTCGACACTGCTCTTGTGTTTCCATTAAGCCACTGGCGTTTACATCCAACAACGCTAAATCAGCGCCAGCTTGAGCAAGGGTAATGGCCATCATTTGCCCAAGCCCCTGCCCTGCTCCTGTAATGGCAATAACACTACTTTTTATGTCCATATTGGTGCACTCCATAGCTCGTAATGTTCTCTATCTCAACCAGTCTAAGTTGGCCGAAATGATGCGCGTTTTACGTCACCATCTCGGGCTGGTTTGTCACAAAACTCGGTCTAGCCTTTCTTACTCTTGTATAACTCAAATAAGCTTGAGAAATCGAGTTCGCCGTGGCCGCTCGCGTTGTGGAAAGAATATAAGTTGCGCGCTAACGACCCCATCGGAACCGAAGAATGTGTTTGTAACGCCGCATCTAACCCCAAGCCGAGATCTTTCAGCATGAGTTTGCTCATAAAGCCCGGTTGGTAATCGTGACTGGCTGGCGCACTGTCCATCACGCCTGGGCAAGGATTGTAAAGCTCCAATGCCCAATTTCGGCCAGAGCTTTGCAGCATGATGTTTGATAGCACTTTTGGATCGAGTCCATGATCGATACCTAGGTTTAATGCCTCGCACGTACCAGACATTAAAATGCCGAGCATAAGGTTGTTACAGATTTTCGCCATTTGACCATCGCCTGCTTTGCCAGCATGGAAAACATTTTTTCCCATATACTGCAAAATGGCATTGGCTTTAGAAAACGCTTGATCCGAACCACCAACAATAAAGGTTAATGTCGCCGCTTTAGCGCCAGCAACGCCCCCCGAAACGGGCGCGTCGACAAACAACACGCGTTTATTTGCCGCTTCATTGGCGACTAATCGCGCAGAGTCCGGATCAATGGTTGAACAATCAATCATCAAGGTACTTGGCGAGACAAGATTGAGGACACCTACGCCACCATGTAAGTCACCAAGATACACGGAACGAACGTGAGACCCTGCTGGTAGCATCGTGATGACTGTGCTAGCACCATCCACGACTTCCTCAATAGAGCTCGCCACCACCGCACCAAAAGGTACTAGTTGCTTTGCGGCTTCGCTATCGACATCGAATACTTGCACGTTAAATCCAGACGCGAGTATGTTTTGCGCCATCGGATGCCCCATTCTTCCTAAACCGATAAATGCGATGGTACTCATGATCATTCTCCTTATTGACCTAGTGTTTGTTCACCCAAATCAGCAAGCGGATGTTCGTCATCCGGCCAAAGTGAGGTAAACAAGGTATCGATGACATCTTCATCGACTTCACTGACACTGTTAAACATCCAGTTAGGTTCGCCATCCCGGTCAATAAGCCGAGAACGGACGCCCTCTTTAAACTCACCTAATAAGGCACTGCGAACCGACAAACTCAACTCTAAACGGAAACAATCTGCAAGCGGTAAGCTGTGGTACTCTTTCACTTGTCTAAAGCAAATATGCGCGGTGATCGCACTGCCCGATGCGAACGTTTGTTTCGCGTTTTCTATCCACTGGCTATTCCCTTCGATAGCCATGATTCGCTGTGCTATCGCATTAAGATCAAAGCCTTTGCACGCTTCCTCTATCTGATCTAAGTATGGACAAATTTGCGTGGTTGGTTTGCTATCAATAACTTGTTCTTCCATTAACTGTAGTAGTGCAGTTACCAACTCTTTCGCATCTTCTTTGCCCCACTGGAGCCGCTTTAGCTCATCCAGTAAGGTGGGATACTGCTCTTCCAACAGTGACCAATCGGCCAAACCAATAGTGACAGCGTCACTTGAATTCACCATGGAACCTGTCAATCCGAGGAATAAACCCACTTGCGGATCTATCTGGCTTAAAAACCACGTACCTCCCACATCGGGATACAGTCCAATATTGATTTCTGGCATAGCAAGGCGTGATGTTGTTGTCACAACTTTATGGCTGGTTCCCATAAAAAGCCCCATCCCACCGCCCAGGACAATACCTTCTCCCCAACCGATAATGGGTTTGTTGTAAGTGTGGATGAGATAGTCACACTCATACTCCAACGAGAAATAGTTCGTACAGAACTCTACGATTTTTTCTTTACTCTCGTTATGCATGACGTGATACATAGCTCGAACATCGCCACCAGCACAGAATGCTTTTTCTCCAGCGCCAGTAAGTACCACACAAGTCACATGCGGATCGTCTTGCCACTTGATAAGCTGATCGTTAAGTTGGACTAACATGTCATACGTCAATGCATTCAATGAAGCGGTGTTGTCTAACGTTGCGATACCAATGCGGTGCACGCCATCTAAGCACTCTATTTCACTAATGGTTACCATCCCTGCCATGTGGCCTCCTATCGGTTTTTCCATTGCGGTGGGCGTTTTTCTAAAAAGGCGCGAACACCCTCAACTTGATCTTCCGTATCAAAAAGATTCAGAAACAACTCTCGCTCTTTCATTAAGCCGTGCTTAAGTGGCGCAGAGCGCATATTTTGAATGAGCGCCTTACATGCGGCGACAGAAGATGGTGACTGGTTCGCAACAGATTCAGCAAGTTCCAGCGCTTTACTTAAAGCTTCACCTTTGGGAACCAACTCCTCAACTAGGCCTAGTTCTTTTGCTTTGTCAGCGCTGACTTGCTCTCCACATAAAATGATACGCTTTGCCCAGCCTTCCCCTACTAACGCTGTGAGGTTTTGGGTACCGCCAGCGCAGGGCAAAAGTCCGACTTTGGCTTCAGGTAAAGCAAGTACCGCTTGCTCTTCAACGACTCGAATATCACAAGCTAATGCCACTTCTAAACCTCCACCCATGGCGTAACCATTAATAGCGGCAATGGAAACACCACGGAATTCCGAGAGCATTTCAAAGGCTTCACCAAAGCATCGCGCCATGTCTAACGCAACCGCTTTGTCACCGTCAGAAAATAGCTTGAGATCTGCACCAGCAGAGAAAAACTTTTCTCCACTGCCGGTTAAAACCAGTGCGTAGACCTGCTTATCATTGTTAAGTGTGAGTATCAGCGACTTCAGTACCTTGAGGCTCTCTGCTGTCCACGTATTGGCTGGCGGGTTGTTCATCGTCACCACCGCAACGTGATTAGTGATCGTATGTTGAATGGCTTCTTGGGTTAATGGCATATCTGAATCCTTTCTCAATGAGCAAATCCAATACTTCGCTACAGCAAGGCCGACTCCTCAGAGAGCAAACGGCGCGCGATGATCAAGCGCATAATTTCGTTCGTTCCCTCCAAAATTTGATGCACACGCACATCTCTGAAATGACGCTCCATTGGATACTCTTTGATGTAACCATAGCCGCCATAAAGCTGCAGCGCTTGGTCGCAAACCTGAAAACCTACATCGGTTGCGAACCGTTTTGCCATCGCGCAATAAGCCGTAGCATCAGGGTCATTTCGGTCGAGTTTACTGGCGGCATAGCGCACCAACTGCCGCGCAGCCACTAGCTCTGTCGCCATGTCTGCCAATTTGAATTGTAAGGCTTGAAACTGCGCAAGCGGCTTGCCGAACTGCTTACGCTCCTGAATGTATTGTGTCGCCTGTTCAAGGGCCTGTTGAGCCGTACCGACGGAACAGGTCGCAATATTTATACGCCCTCCATCAAGCCCTTTCATCGCAAAGACAAAACCTTGCCCTTCTTCGCCCAGTAAATGGCTAGCTGGAATAACGACATTTTCAAAAGTAACCGCTCGTGTTGGTTGGCTGTTCCAACCCATTTTGGGTTCTTTGCGCCCATAGCTGATACCATCAGCGTGAGCAGGAACAACAAATGCGGACACACCTTTGGCACCCGCATCTCCGGTTCGCGCCATCACGACCAAAACATCTGTCTCTCCTGCGCCAGAGATAAAGGTTTTGCCGCCATTCAGCACGTAAGTATCACCTTTTTTGCTCGCGGTTGTGGCCAACGAAGCGGCATCCGATCCCGCATTAGGCTCGGTTAAGCAATATGAACCCAACCACTCGCCAGAGACCAGCTTAGAGCAATATTTGGCTCTCACTTCTTCGTTCGAGAAACTCGCGATCATCCAACTGACCATGTTGTGAATCGTCATAAACGCCGTAGTGGACGTACATCCCATGGCCAGTTGTTCAAAGATAATTGAAGCATCCAAACGGCTTAACCCTAGGCCACCTTGCGCTTCTGGAGTGTAGAGACTGAGAAACCCCAGTTCCCCCGCCTCTCTCAATACGTCTTTGGGGAAGATCTGCTTTTCATCCCACTCCGCCGCCATCGGTGCTAAACACTCATCGGCAAATTGCTGAGCGGTATCGGCAAATGCACGTTGATCTTCATTAAGTTCAAAGTCCATAAAAGCTCCTTTTATTCACTCAGCGCAGTTGGATGGTCAGATTGGGCCCCGTCGGAATATCGTCATCAAACCAACGTGCCGTCACCGTTTTAGTCTCGGTATAAAAACGTACCGCTTGTTTACCATACGCATGTAAATCACCATAGAAACTGCCTCTCCAACCAGTAAAGGAGAAAAATGGTAAAGGGACTGGAATAGGCACATTGATCCCAACCTGACCGACTTGAATGTCATGCTGATATTTTCTCGCAGCAGCGCCATTAGCGGTAAATATAGAAGTTCCGTTGCCGTAAGGGTTGCGATTCACTAACTCAATAGCTTCTTGCAACGTTTCGACTTCCATACAAACTAAGACAGGGCCAAATATCTCTTGCGTGTAAATCGACATGTTCGCTGTTACACCGCTAAACAAGGTTGGGCCAATCCAGTTTCCATCGGGAAAGCCTTCCACTTCACACTGACTGCCATCGAGTTCACACACTGCGCCTTGTTGTTTGCCATCTTCAATTAGGTCCAATACGCGTTGTTTAGCTTGCTCACTGATCAGTGGGCCATAAGCAGCTTGCTCATCGTCCCAAGGCCCTGGGTGTACTTTCGCCATTGCCTGTTTGAGGTCTGTAATCCATTGTTTTGAATCGCCGACAAATACCGCAACAGAAATTGCCATACAACGCTGCCCCGCAGCCCCTACGGAGGCTCCGATTAGGTTATTCACCACTTGATCTTTGTTTGCATCAGGCATGATCACCATGTGATTCTTTGCACCAGCAAAAGCTTGAACCCGTTTAAAATGTTTAGTCCCTGTGGTGTAGATATAACGGGCAACGGGAACCGAGCCAACAAATGACACCGCTCGAATATCAGGATGAGCCAGAAGAAAGTCGACTTGCTCTTTGCGGCCATGAACGATCTGCAACACTCCTTTCGGCGCGCCAGCTTGCTCAAATAATTCAGCTAAACGAATAGAGGTCAATGGCACTTGTTCGGAGGGTTTAAGCACAAATGTATTGCCCGCAGCGATAGCGATTGGGAACATCCACAACGGAATCATGGCAGGAAAGTTAAATGGCGTAATGCCGCAACACACACCTAGGGGCTGAATCATTGAGTAACTATCAATATCCGTGGCAACGTTTTCGACGGTTTCGCCCATCATGTTGCTAGCAATGTTTGCCGCCTGCTCAACCACCTCGATACCACGCCACACATCGCCTTTAGCATCCGCTAAAATCTTACCCGTTTCATGAGAAAGCAGTGTGGCAAGCTCATCATGATGCTCTTTGAGCAAGTGCTGATAACGAAGCATGACTCTGGCACGCTCGGATACTGCCACTTCCTTCCAGGATTGGAATGTCTCTTTCGCATTATCAATGGCAGCTTCCATCTCGTGCTCTGTGGAACATGGAACGTACGCAATGACATCATTAGTGGCAGGATTGGTTACCTCAACCCAATCCGATGTTTGAGATTCACGAAACTCGCCACCAATAAACAAGGGAACCAAACGAGTCATCATTTACTCCTTCCTGATTTCAATTAAAGCGGTATTTCAATGCCTATCGCCGTGGCTTCTCCACCACCGATACAAAGTGACGCAACACCCCGCATCACTTTTTTGGCTTCGAGATCACCATTGGTGCCTAGCGCTTGTAGCTGACGCAAACTGTGAATCAATGTCACCAGAATTCGTGCGCCACTAGCCCCTATCGGATGCCCAAGTGCACAGGCTCCACCTTTAATATTTACTTTGCTCGTATCTAGTCCAAGTTCCGCCACCGCTATTTGTGTCACAACGGCAAAGGCTTCATTGATTTCCCACAGGTCCACTTCATAAATTGACCAATCTAGCTGGAACAGCAGTTGCTCAATTGCGTAGACGGGTGCCAAAGTAAATTCTGCAGGTTTTCTGGCATGTGTAGAGTGCGCCTTGATGATCGCAAGTGGTTTAAGCCCCTGATGACGCGCAGTGTCTTCATCCATAAGCACAAGAGCCGCCGCGCCATCTGAAATGGCACTCGAATTAGCAGCGGTCACCGTACCTTTTTCATCGAATGCAGGTTTGAGTTGAGGAATTTTACCAAGGTCAATCGAGCGTGGGTGCTCATCGTAGTCCAGCACCGCTTGTTCTGACTTGGTATTGAGTGAAACCGGCGAAAGTTCATCGGCAAACAAGCCTCGCTCTTGAGCTTCCAACGCACGTTTTGCCGACATCACGGCCCATTCATCCATTTGCTCTCTGGTGAACTTAAGCCTGTCAGCGACTTGCTGAGCATAAACACCCATTAAGTGCCCTTCGTAAGCATCTTGTAGCCCATCGAGAAACATGTGGTCATACGTAGACTGGTGCCCCATGCGCATTCCCTTTCTCGCCTCCCTCAGCAAATACGGCGCATTGGTCATACTTTCCATACCACCAGCAATGGCTGAGCGAATCGTTCCAGCTTTAATGAGATCGTGCGCTAACATGACGCTCTTCATGCCAGAGCCACACACTTTGTTAATGGTGGTGCACCCTACACCCAAAGGAAAATCGGCCCCCATAGATGCTTGCCTCGCAGGAGCTTGTCCACACCCTGCTGGAAGCACACATCCCATGAACACTTCATCCACCGAAGTCACATTCACTTCGTGCATTGCCGCCTTGATCGCCAGTGCGCCTAATTGAGGAGCAGAGTAAGTTTGCAACTTGCCTTGAAAGCGCCCAATTGGCGTTCTTTTCGCGCTGACAATCCAGATGTCTTTTCCCATGATTCGCATTCCCTTAAGGTATATGTGAACACTTGGCAGAATGATGACACCCTACATAGAATTACTCACCAAGCGCCACACCAGCCTTTATCGCCTTTTTCACTAACAAACTTTCATTCCGCGATTTCTTGACGTTTACGTAAGCATAGCACTAGCCTTTACAATGAGATGAAAAAACACACCAAGCAGGCGTTTATATTTCAAAGTTGATGTTCGACCTTCCCATTAAAGGTTCGATTTCCAGAAACTGGATTTTTATTCGAGGTAAGTATGTTATGGAAAAATACAAGATCAGTGACCTCGCCAAGGAGTTTGATATTACTACTCGCAGTATCCGGTTTTATGAAGACGTGGGTCTGATTGAACCAGAGCGAAAAGGCAATATGCGCGTTTATCAACGCAGGGATAGAATTCGCCTCAAACTGATTTTAAGAGGGAAACGACTCGGTTTTTCGTTGGCAGAAATTCGTGAACTTTTCGAGCTCTACGACATGCAACAAACCGAAGGACAGTTGTTGAAAATGCTCAATATCATTGAAGAGAAACAAGCTGTCCTACAACAACAACTCAACGACATCAGCGTCGTTATGGCTGAGTTGAATGCCGCTAAGGAGCGTTGTATTCAAACACTCAAAAGCAAGCAGACATAAACGCTATACTCAATTAGCAACACCGCTATCGGCTTTTCCACCTTACCTCTGATACCGGGAGACGTTATGAAAAGCACCTATACCCCACTCAATTTCGGACTTGGTGATACCATCGATATGCTCCGAGAACACGTTAATGCCTTTGCTACGGAACATATTGCGCCCATCGCCGCTGAGATAGACCGCGATAACCAGTTCCCGAATCATTTATGGCCTTTGTTGGGAGAAATGGGGTTGCTTGGTGTGACCGTCGATGAAGAGCTTGGTGGTGCAGGCATGGGATACCTCGCTCATGTTGTTGCCATGGAAGAAATCAGCCGTGCCTCTGCGTCTGTCGCTCTAAGCTACGGCGCTCATTCTAACCTGTGCGTCAACCAAATCTTTCGTAACGGCACGCCTTCTCAACGCGAAAAATACCTTCCAAAACTCATTGATGGTACGCACGTTGGCGCCCTAGCGATGAGTGAGCCCAATGCCGGTTCAGACGTGATAAGCATGCAACTGAAAGCGGAGAACAAGGGCGACCATTTTGTACTGAATGGCAACAAAATGTGGATAACAAACGGGCCCGATGCTGACGTAGTGGTGCTTTACGCTAAAACGGATGTCAGCGCAGGTTCACGTGGCATTACCGCATTCATTATTGAACGTAACTTCGCAGGTTTCACTCATGCTCAAAAGCTGGACAAACTAGGCATGAGAGGCTCGAATACTTGCGAACTTGTATTTAACCATTGCGTAGTGCCAAAAGAGAATATTCTTGGCGAGTTGAATCAAGGCGTCGAGGTGTTAATGAGTGGGCTGGATTACGAGCGCGTCGTCCTCGCTGCCGGACCACTCGGGATAATGCAAGCTTGCATGGACATTGTGGTCCCGTACGTACATGAACGAGAGCAGTTTGGAAAACCCATTGGCGAGTTTCAGTTAGTTCAGGGCAAGATCGCCGATATGTACTCTCGAATGAGTGCAGCAAAAGCGTATGTATATACCGTCGCAGCGGCTTGTGATCGAGGTAACGCAACACGCAAAGACGCCGCTGGCGCGATTTTGTACAGTGCAGAACTCGCCACACAAATGGCACTCGATGCAATACAACTGCTCGGTGGGAATGGCTACATCAATGAATACCCTGCTGGTCGTTTGCTACGTGATGCAAAGCTTTATGAAATCGGCGCGGGTACCTCAGAGATTCGCCGCATGTTAATAGGCCGAGAGCTGTTCGAAGAATCTCGCTAACGGAACATACGACAAGGAAGTCATTATGGCCATTATCAAAAGTAAAACTAAGCCAACTGACGAGTTATTTCTTTCCAATAAAGCCGTGATGGAAACGTTGGTCACTCAACTGAATCAACACATCGATACCATCAAACTGGGAGGCGGTGAAAAAGCCATTCAGCACCAGAGGCAAAAAGGAAAACTCCCCGCCCGAGAACGCATCGCGCGCTTGCTTGATGACAACACTGACTTTCTTGAAATCAGCCAGTTTGCCGCCTGGCAGGTGTATGACGAAGAGATCCCCTGCGCTGGTGTTATCGCCGGCATTGGTATCATAGAGGGGATTCAATGCATGGTCATCGCCAACGATGCTTCGGTAAAAGGTGGAACCTACTACCCACTCTCGGTAAAAAAACACCTAAGAGCGCAAGAGATTGCCCAACGTTGCCAACTCCCCTGCGTGTACTTGGTGGACTCCGGTGGCGCAAATCTCCCTCATCAGTCCGACGTCTTCCCCGACAAAG
>NZ_JADDYG010000244.1:109762-110367 GCF_015163535.1 Vibrio sp. OPT46
AAGAACACTTTGGTCGCATTTTCTTTAACCAAGCGAGAATGTCAGCGAAAGGCATTCCCCAAGTTGCTGTTGTGATGGGGCTTTGCACTGCTGGGGGCGCGTACGTTCCTGCCATGGCGGATGTGTCCATTATGGTTAAAGAGCAAGGCACCATTTTTTTGGCGGGGCCACCTTTGGTGAAAGCGGCCACTGGCGAAGTCGTGACGGGTGAAGAGCTCGGCGGTGCAGACGTGCATTGTCGAAAATCTGGTGTCGCAGATTATTACGCTGAAAATGATGAACATGCCCTAATGCTTGCGAGAGAAGCCATTGCCAATGCTAATAGAACAAGACCTGTTAAGCCAGAAAACACCGTGCTTCCTCCCCGCTACGACGCAGAAGAAATCTACGGAATCGTGAATGCCAACTTACGACTGTCATTCGACGTTCGAGAAATTATTGCCCGCATCGTCGATGATTCTGATTTCGACGAATTCAAAGCCTTGTACGGCAGAACGCTAGTGTGTGGTTTCGCTCGTATTCAAGGACACTTGATTGGCATTGTGGCAAACAACGGTATCTTGTTTTCTGAATCGGCACAAAAAGGCGCGCACTTTATTGAGCTG
>NZ_JADDYG010000244.1:110377-112549 GCF_015163535.1 Vibrio sp. OPT46
TGATTCTGATTTCGACGAATTCAAAGCCTTGTATGGCAGAACGCTAGTGTGTGGCTTCGCTCGTATTCAAGGACATTTGATTGGTATTGTGGCAAACAACGGTATCTTGTTTTCTGAATCGGCACAAAAAGGCGCGCACTTTATTGAGCTGTGCGCCAAACGGAAAACACCGCTTCTCTTTCTCCAAAACATTACCGGCTTTATGGTCGGAAAAAAGGTTGAAGAAGAAGGCATCGCAAAACATGGCGCCAAGCTAGTGATGGCCGTCGCTTGTGCTGACGTGCCGAAGTTTACCGTGATCATCGGTGGATCGTACGGCGCTGGTAATTACGGCATGTGCGGCCGAGCGTATGATCCAACCATGATGTGGATGTGGCCGAACGCGCGTATTTCTGTGATGGGCGGAGAACAAGCGGCAGGCGTCTTAACACAAGTTCGAAAAGACGCGAAGGAACGCCAGGGAGAAGCGTGGTCAGAGCAAGAAGAACACACTTTTAGAGAATCGATCATAGACTTGTATGAAACACAAGGACATCCCTATTTTGCGAGCGCTCGGCTATGGGATGACGGAATTATTGACCCTAAAAAAACGCGTCAGGTGTTGAGTCATGCGCTAACGGCAGCATTAAATGCCCCCATTCCTGATAGCGAGTTTGGCGTCTTCAGAATGTAAATATCCAAAGATGAATTAAGGAAGTTAGTATGCAGGAAATGCAACCAAGCATTATTCCCAACGCCCAAAGGCAAGATGATGTTCTTTGGCATGTCGATGACAATGGCGTAGCGACCATCACTCTAAACAGAACAGCCAAGCACAATGCTTTTGACGCTTGTACGATCGACTTGCTGATCCACCGCCTAGATTATCTCGCTTTACGAACGGATGTGCGGTGCTTGGTATTAAGAAGTAACGGCAAGCACTTTTCATCCGGGGCCGATTTGAATTGGATGCAGTCGATGGCCGACAGCACGAGGCAAGATAACTTCGTTGATGCCCAAAACTTGGCAAGACTCATGGAAACATTAGATTCGTTCCCTCAACCCACCATCGCAGTTGTTCAAGGTTCCGCTTATGGTGGTGCTTTAGGGTTGATTTGTTGTAGTGATATCGCCATCGCAAGCCAAAGTGCCAACTTTTGCTTAAGTGAAGTTAAGCTTGGTTTAATTCCAGCGACCATTGCGCCTTACGTCATGCGCGCGATGGGGAATAGACAAGCTAGACGCTATATCTTAAGTGGTGAAGTCATTTCAGCCGAGGATGCCGAACGGTTTGGTATTGTGCACGAAGTGAAAGAAGCCAAACAACTTGAAAATGCGGTCGATAGCGTGATCAAGACGTTACTACTTAATAGCCCAGATGCGATGCGTAAAGCGAAAACGCTCTGTCACCAATGTCATCAAAACCCCATCGATCAACAACTGATTCACTATACTAGCAAGCTCATTGCGGACATTAGGGTATCGCCACAAGGCCAAGATGGCTTGCAAGCGTTTCTTGAAAAACGAAGCCCAAGTTGGGTAACCAAATCACAGGACAAGTAATGCTGCCTTCCAAAGTAAATATTGTCGAAGTAGGTCCACGAGATGGATTGCAAAATGAATCTCCTGTTGCGACCCAGACTAAAATCCGGTTGATCAACTTACTCTCTGATACTGGGCTAACGCATATTGAGGCGGGCTCTTTTGTTTCGCCCAAATGGGTGCCACAAATGGCGGACTCAACAGAGGTCATGAAAGCAATAACAAGGCGAAATCATGTTACTTATTCTGCCCTGACACCAAACCTAAAAGGCTTCGAACAAGCCTTGGAGGCTGGTGCCAATCAGGTCGCGATTTTCACTTCATCATCAGAAGGATTCTGCCAACACAATATCAATTGCTCGATTGCAGAAAGCCTAACTCGCTTCGAACCTGTAATGCGATTAGCCACCAAACACGGCATCCCTGTTCGTGGCTATCTATCCTGCGTTGCCGACTGCCCTTACGATGGCCCGACAGCCCCTAAACAAGTGGCGAGCGTGGTCAAATCACTCATCGATTTAGGGTGTTATGAGGTGTCTCTAGGCGACACAATCGGTACAGGCACGCCAAACCGTATCGCTGCTATGCTGGAAGCCGTCATGTTGGTTGCACCTCTTCGCCAGCTTGCTGTCCATTTCCACGACACATGGG
>NZ_JADDYG010000244.1:112607-115782 GCF_015163535.1 Vibrio sp. OPT46
GACAAGCTCTCACCAACATTTATCAGGCACTGAGTATGGGCATCAATACCATCGACAGTAGTGTAGCTGGGCTGGGTGGATGCCCATACGCTCAAGGCGCATCAGGAAATGTCGCAACGGAGGATGTACTGTATTTGTGCCAAGGGTTAGGAATAGAAACAGGGATCGACTTAGAGCTACTGGCTAAAGCTGGCTGGATGATCAGCGAAGAGCTGGGTCGACAGCCTACATCAAAAGTGTCATTAGCATTGCGTAACCGCGTATTATCACTTTCGTAGAAGGCCATCCGGCACCTCAAATTCTCCCAACCCAAATTAATTTGCTCTACTTTCGGGTAGGGAAGCGAAACCGCCCGCCAGTACGATAAATAATTAGAGAAAATAAGATAAGCACACAACCTACTAGTTTATTTGCCGTTAGTACTTCGCCATACCACAGCACGCTCAGAATAACCGTCCAAACTGGTTCTAATATCATAATTAGAGCAGCGTTACCTGCCTGAACAAATTTTTGCCCCATGGTTTGCATTACGTAACGCAAGCTCGTCGCTAATAAGGTACTCAACGCAAACCACCACCAAATAGAGGAGTCCACCTCTACCGGGAAAGATTCCATAAAAAATGAAACCAACAAACCTAAACAACCTGCTGAAAAAAGTTGCACGCAAGTAAGCAGCAGCACAGGTAGTTTTTGAGAGTATTTGCTGTTCACATTAAAATGAAGCGCCAAAACCAGTGCTGCACCAAGAAACCACAATTGACTGGCCGATTGTTTCCAGCCACCAACTAAAGAAAGACAAGCAAGACCTAATACAGCGATAGGCAAAGAAAGCCAGAAAATTCGTTGTGGTCGTTGACGAAACATAACCCATGCAACAATCGGCACAAACAGCATGGAAAGGCTCATGATAAATGCGCCTTCCCCGAGAGTATCACTGATAGAAATAGCGTAAATCCATGTCATAACGGCACTGCCTAGCAGGAGCCCGACACCACCAGCAGAAAGCACATCTTTTAAGTTTGCTTTCAGCAAAGGTCGGTAACATAGAGGCAGTAAGCAGAGCGAAGCGATAGTAAATCGCGCCCCAATAAAGCCAAAAGGTGGTAAACCCTGTATTGTTTCCTTAGAGAATATCCAGCCAAGTGCCGCGATCATCGTCGTCGCAACCAGAATAACCGTCGCTTTGCGTTCTGAGTTAAACATAAGTACTCACAAAATATGGAACACACAATAGCGCAGCAAGAGAGTTTTACTGCGCTATTGTGTAAATTTGAAAGGGGTTTGTGTCGAGCGAAAAAGTGAAAGCCCGATCCTCTCCTGTATTGTTGTCACGCAGATTGAAGTTCTGCTGCTAGATACATTAAATGCAGGCAAAGTCTTAAGGCAAGCCTTTTCGCATACTAAATTACTTTAGGCATTCTATACAGCAAGCAAACTGGCTAAAACCTGTACCGGGTGTCGAACTACCTCCCCTTCAAAACGCTTAACTTGACTGCGGCAGGAGTACCCCGTGGCTAACACACGCTCAGTGGGCAGGTTCTTTATATTCGGTTTCCAACTAAGCTGATATATAGCTTCAGACGTACTTTTCTTATCCACTTCATGTCCGAATGTCCCAGCCATGCCACAACATCCCGTAGGTATGACTTGCAGATTTAAGCCAAAGTGCTGAAAAATAGACTGCCAAGATTTCTCAGCCTCCGGTATTTTGGTCTTTTCTGTGCAATGCGCCATCAAATACCAAGGTTCTTCATCCGATACACGTACTGGCGGCCATTCATTAAGTGTATCCACCAACCACTCAAGAGCCGTATAAACTGTAAATTCGCCTCGCTTCTCTTTTAGAGCCTGATGGTACTCATCACGATAACAAAGCACTAAGGCTGCATCGATACCGATCATAGGAATTTCAAGCTCAGCAACTTGGTTGAGAAAATCCGATGTGTTTTGTGCATTTCTGGCGAATGCCTTAAGGAAACCTTTTACATGTTGAGCTTTCCCATTGGGTTTGAAAGGCAGAACAACAGGGTGTTTCCCTAACCGCTGCAATAACTGAATAAAGTCCGCAACCAACTCGGCTTCATAAAAGCTGGTAAATGGATCTTGAACAATCAAGACGTA
Organism: Vibrio sp. OPT46; assembly: GCF_015163535.1. NCBI lineage: Bacteria > Pseudomonadati > Pseudomonadota > Gammaproteobacteria > Vibrionales > Vibrionaceae > Vibrio > Vibrio sp. OPT46. Next base: position 114,729 of record NZ_JADDYG010000244.1, read on the forward strand.
ATTTTGCTTCACTTCTGGGGAAAGCGATTCTAGATACACAAAGTCAAACGGGCTCACTCCAAGTGCCTGACATCGACTTTGCAACGTAGGGATCGATAGCACTGGCGAATCAATAAAACCGATGGATGTCTCTAATACATGCGTAACAGGCCTACTAGATGCAATTTGATTAACCAGCTTGGGAGCTTTTGCCATAATCGGCAGCAGTTGCTCAATATTCGACACCAGATAGTCGCGCAGAGGTCTACGATAACGAGAGTGATAGAGGTGTAAAAAACGCGCTCTAAAATCAGGTACATCAACTTTCACAGGACACTGACTCGCACACGCTTTGCACGCTAGACAGCCATTCATCACCTCATAAACTTCATGCGATAAATCATCAGGAGCGGGGCGAGATATCAACTTACTCAGCTTCTGAGCCAAAAGCTTAACCGATAACTTTTGATTGAGAAGTTGCTGTTCGTTAGCGAGCAAATCGAAGTCATTGTCATTAAGGCGACGCAGCCATTCACGCATTATCCCCGCCCTCCCTTTCGGAGAGTGGCGACGATCGGCTGTCACTTTAAATGATGGACACATTGGGCTATCAGCATCGTAATTAAAACACAGCCCATTGCCATTGCAAGACAGTACGGGCTTAAGCGACTCTCGGACTTCTACGGGGATCTGACGATCATAGTAGCCACGCTTGGTCGCTGTGACTTTTACCATTTCAGCGTCGCTATTCAGTGGTGTGCAAATCTTCCCCGGATTCATTTTATTGTCGGGGTCAAACGCCGCTTTAATGCGCCTTAATTCAGTAAAGAGCTCATCACCAAAGAAGGCAGGTCCATATTCTGAGCGATATCCTTTACCGTGCTCTCCCCACATTAAGCCATTGTATTTTGCCACTAGCTCGACCACATCGTCAGACAGTTGATGCATTAACGCTTCTTGCTCAGGGTCACACATATCGAGCGCCGGACGCACGTGAAGAACGCCAGCATCCACATGCCCAAACATGCCATAATGCAGGTTATTGCTGTCTAGTAACGTACGAAATTCCGCGATA
>NZ_JADDYG010000244.1:115887-120098 GCF_015163535.1 Vibrio sp. OPT46
TCGCGCCAAGCAGCCCAACCGCTTTCTTGCGCATGCCATAAATGGCCTGGATGTCTTGGGGTTCACGACAGACTTGATAACCGATGATACCACTGCGTCGATGAACGATTTCTTTATCAAGAATTAAAAATAAGCGTTCAACTTTATCCTCAATATCATCGCTTTGACTGCCTGCGAACTCGACAAAGTTAATCCCTTGCATCTGTTTGCCCTGCACATCTGAGATCGCGTGTTTTACCGAGTGCCAGACAATGTCTTCTCTTGCAAGGTTGAGTACTTTTGCATCGACTGTCTCAACCGATAGCGCCTCTGCTTCGACCATCAAGGGAGCATTTCGCAATGCAGAATCAAAACTATCGTATTTAACGTTCACTAACCGTCGCGTAGTAGGTATTCGCGTAAGATTGAGCTTGGCTTCAGTAATAAAAGCTAACGTACCTTCAGAGCCACATAATATTCTCGTGACGTCAAACTCTTCACTCTTGTCGTTGATGGCATTTTTTAGGTCATAACCAGTAAGAAAGCGATTCAGAGGAGGAAACTTATCCAGAATCTGTTGACGCTTGTCTCGACAAACTTCCTCCGTAATTTTTAACGCTCGCGATACTACATCACAGTTTAACCGTTTGTTTTGTTGAATTGCTTCGGTATCGAGCACCGAGCCATCTGCCAATACGGCTTTGAGCTCCAACACATGATCCGAGGTTTTACCATATTGCAAAGAGCCTTGGCCTGATGCATCAGTATTAATCATCCCACCTAATGTTGCGCGGTTGCTGGTCGACAGATCTGGCGAGAAGAAATAACCATAAGGGCGAACGATGTCGTTGAGTTGATCTTTGACTATCCCAGCTTCCACTCTCACCCAACCTTCCTGCTCGTTGATCTCTAACACTCGATTCATGTAGCGAGACAGGTCAACCACGATCCCCGAGTTCAATGATTGTCCGTTGGTGCCCGTTCCGCCTCCTCTGGGCGAAAAGGTCAAGTGTTTAAATTCATCACGAGCACTGACCTTGCCAAGTATTACCACATCATGATGGTTGGCAGGAAAGACGACCGACAACGGAAGTTGCTGGTAGACGCTGTTGTCAGTCGCCATACTCAATCGAGTGGTATAGCGAGCATCAGTATCCCCCTTGAAACCAAGCTGTTTAAGGGTGTTAAAGAACTTGATAACCACAGTATCAGAGGAAACCTGTAGCGGAAGTGCAGGAAGCATAATTTGAATCAGTGCCTTACGGTTGTCTTTTTAGGTTCATAACATGAATGTGGAGTTAAAAGCGGTAGAGGCGCTTGGGGTTATCGACCAGAATCTTGCTAAACAGTGTCGTATCTTGCGTCCAGTGCCACAAGGTATCTAATAGCTGGCCATCATTTGGCATCTCAGCAGCAAAACATGGATGAGGCCAATCCGAGCCCCAGACGCATTGCTCTTCATTCGCTTCTAACAAAGCTTGAGCAAACGAAGAAACGTCATCATAAGGCGGAGATTGAAGCGACAAACGATACGGTGCCGACAATTTTGTCCACACTTTCCCTTCGGCCTTAAGCTTCAATAAGGTTTGAAAACCAGGATGAGAAATCAGCTTGTTTGTTGGCATATGTCCAAGATGATCAATCACTACGGGCACGGGTAAAGCCCTTAATCGCTGATATAAGTCATCAAACTGCGAAACATCAATTAAGCATTGAAGGTGCCAGTGTCGCTCTGCAAGGCGAGCCGCTAAACGTTCAACATCACGCCACTCAATACCACCTTTAAACAGCAGGTTCATCCGCACCCCACAAAATCCGGCTTCTTGTAGCTCATCCAGCGTTTGCTCGGACACATCCGCATCCACGACCGCGACGCCTTTGTAGTCGTAACCTTGCTGGCGTAAATACCGTAATGTATCAAGATGCAACTGGTTGTCATTGCCATACACACTCGGCTGAACCAGCACGCCATGACGGATGCCTAATTGCTGGTGCAAATGCAGGTACGCGCCGACGCTGGCATCGGGTGGCGTGTAGGTTCGCGTTTCACAGTACGGATAACGTGAAGAAAAAACGTGGGCATGACAATCAACCGCGCCTTCAGGAATCGCGATTGTTGGTTTATGTACAAATGGGTCCGCCGCTTCACAAAATGGAATTATGCTCATCGAAAATCATCCTGTCAGAAAGGTAGAGGTGCCATCAACGAAAGCACCTCTTGAAGACTTAACTGAAGTTCTCACTCAACCAGTTCGCGATCACGCCAGAGAACTGAATAAACTTAGGATCGTCGTCCAACATCCACTCGGTGTGACCACCTTCAGGCAGTAAGAATAGAGATTTCGGCCCAGGGTATTTCGCGTACAGCGACTTTGCTTCGGTCACTGGGTGAAGATCGTTTTCTGCACCGTGCGCAATCAAGATTGGCGCGTCTGCAAATCGCTCGTCCAGTAGGGCTTCCGGTTTGAAATTGATGAGAGAATCCGCAAAATCCAGATCAGATGTCACGCCGTAGCCCGGTGCTTTGACCAGTTCAGTGAATACATATTCGCGGCTTACTGGGTCAAGCGGGTAGATTTCAAATGGATCAATCCCCTGCTTTTCTCCACCAAGAGCAAGACGTGTACGCTCTTCTAACATAAATTGACGGAACGCTTTCCAACCGTGCTCGCCACGTTGAGCAACCTGAACACGTACCGCATCATAAAAGCCGTTCATGGAGATAAGGCCATCAATCGCATCTTGACAAACTCGGTAAGCATCAAGAATTAATCCACCGGCCATGCCCCAGCCAGCCAGTACGACTTTGCGGCCTTCCTCGTCAGCGCGCTGTTTCACAACCGCAACCGCGTTCGCGATGTCACGTACTTGTTCATCTAGGATAACTCGCTCACGAATACCCTCAGATTCACCAAAGCCACGGTAGTCAAATCCGAATACTGTAAAGCCCTTCGCAGTTAAGGCTCTCGCGTAACGCTCTGGGTGAATATTTTTTTGCCCAGTAAAGCCTGAGCAGACAATAACGATCGGTAAGTCTGGGTTGTTAACGTTCTCGTCAGTAAAGAAAGCGCCATCAAGGCGTAGACCATCACTAATTACTGGGGCTTTTTGTTCAATCATAATTATCTCGTCCAAATGAATGTGTATGCTCGACAAAGAAGTCCTTGTCTTAAGTCACATCATGTTCGAATTTTGATAGCAATAATTTAACAATTGCGACATTCTTATCCAGAAATACGACATAGATGAACTGCCCACTTGGTGACCACAGAGAATGAAAACGACACACACGTATCGCATTGGTTTTTTCCTTATTCCTGATTTTTCGATGCTCTCTTTTTCGGCGGTTATCGAACCTCTTCGAATGGCCAACCGCCTCGCTGGTTGCGATTTGTATCAGTGGGATATTTATGGATTCGAAGATAAAGAAGTGTCGGCCAGTAATGGCGTTTCATTCTCGCCAACACAGTCAGTCAACAACATTGCTCATTTAGACTTGCTGCTGGTTGTGGCAGGTATTGGCGCCCATGTTGCTGCTGCGAGTGGCTCGGTGAATCAGTGGTTAAAGCAAGCGCTTCGTCAAGGCATCGCCGTGGGCTCGACTTCGACAGGCAGCGTATTGTTAGCAAAAGCTGGCCTGTTAAAAAACAAAACGTGTACCGTGCATTGGGAGTCCGCCAACAGCCTGGCAGAGGAGTTTCCAAACATTAACGTGACCAGTGAGTTGTACGAATTCGACCCACGCACACCAACTTGTTCGGGCGGCTTAGCCGGTTTGGATATGATGCTTCATTTAATTACAAACCAACATGGGAGTGACTTGGCGAATCAAGTGGCAGAGCAATGCATTCACCCTGCGATTCGACCCGCGCATGATAAACAGCGGATGTCGTTAATCCGTAAGCACAACATCCGCCACCCGCGCCTGCTCGACGCTGTAGAGATCATGGAAGCCAACATGGAAGAGCCACTAAAGTGCTATGAAATTGGCGAGCAAGTAGGGTTATCGGTCAGGCAGATGGAAAGGTTATTTTTGCAATACTTGCAAGACAAACCAGGCAATTACTACCTTCAATTGCGCTTAGAACGCGCTCAACATTTGTTGTTGCAAACCATGCTGTCCATCACTCAAATCAGCACCGCTTGTGGGTTCAGTTCTACATCGTATTTTGCGCGCTGCTACAAAAAACGCTATGAAAAAACGCCGCGTGAAGAGCGACGTTTAGCTTAAG
>NZ_JADDYG010000244.1:120156-121335 GCF_015163535.1 Vibrio sp. OPT46
ATTGAGTAAGAGAAAGGAGTTCGATCTCTTCGATCTCATCGTGATGTGTCAGACGGCTTATCGGACAACGTGCCTTGGTAAAGCAATGATAGCCAAGCAAGTACCTGCTCTTTACTGGCTTTATCAAGTTGCAAACAGCCCTCTTCTATCGCTGACACGCGCGAAGCGGGCAGTTCTTTCTCTGCCAAAGTACGAAACTTACCTCGCATCTCGCCTCGACTGAGCGGATTTTCAGGATTACCTCGCGCAATACAGGGAGGCGAAGTCAGTTTGTCGCCATTTTTCAACGTCACCACGACATGCGCCCAACGTTCGGCTGGAAACTTATCATTGTATGCAGGCTCTTCAATTAACTTCATCCGTTCCGTAAGTGCCAAGCGAGCAGGATCGTTCAGTCCTTTGGTGACGGCTTCTACCGTGACCGTATTATCTATAACCGCACTCGCGACTGAAAATGGCAAACTGTACTGAGCCTGCTCGGTTGTCTCAGGGCGCTTGGTATGCAGGCACACCGCCTGGTGAAAGCTGTGAACTTCGATAAGTTCAATCTCATCAGGTTCTAGTTTATTTTCTTGTTGCAGCGCTCTCACCGCTTCAACCGCGGGTTGAGCCCAACGACAAACCGGATACGGTTTAAAGTATTGCTCCAGGATATACCAGCGCTGCCCTAAATCTGCCCACAAAGCGTGAGTTTGTTGGTCCAGCAGAGTCACGGCTGGCGCGCCAGTAAAGCCCTCTTCTGCCAGCTCTGCACTGGCAAAGCCCGCCATCGCTCCCCAGCCAGAGCCGTCTTTGAGCATGGTTGGATGTTCAATACAACGCATCATTTGACTGCGCGGGCCATAGAACTCGGCAATGCCGAGCGCATGCTCTGTTTGTGCATCCGTTAAGTCTTTTCTTCTTGCAGACACCGCAGCGACGCCCAACGCATTCCAAGCACCAGAAGTATGATAGTCACAAGCGGTTTGATGCAGCGCGATTCCGGCGCGAGTTGCAATTTCGTAGCCAATGATGAGGGACGTTAATAACTCTTCTCCCGTGATCGCTGACTCATGCATACTGGCGAGCAGCCCCGGCAAAACAGCGACGCCAACATGGCCTTTCGTCAGGACTTGGCCGTCGTGCGCGTCCATGCTGTCAATCAACATGCCGCCATATAGAGTCGCCCCACAACCACTG
>NZ_JADDYG010000244.1:121442-124220 GCF_015163535.1 Vibrio sp. OPT46
GTTGCGTCGCTTTACCTGCTGCGGCGACACCCAACAGATCCAAGACGCAATATTTCGCTTGTTCAATAACGTCAGCAGGAAGCTGTTCAAAGGTTAATTCGTGAATAAATCGATGAATAGATTGCATCATCTACTGCTCCAGTTTTAGCGTTTTGCCTTCGACAATAGCGTTGTGATCAATGGTGTATTGCTGTCTCGCACGGTAGGCAGCTCGAACCTGGCTTTATCAATATCGTCCAATGACAAGGTTGCAGTTATCAAGGTTTCACCGTCTTCTGCCTGCGCCAATAGCTCGCCCGTTGGAGACAAAATACAGCTTCCTCCCCAAAACCACGCTTCGCCCTCTGGCCCGTAACGATTAGCCATCAAAACTGGAGTTCCGTAGAGCACCGCATAAAATTTAACGTTAACTAACCAGTTGTCTTCGTTGGAAAAGTCTTTACTGACAATACTGCTGGCCGAGTTGATCGGCGCGAGCAAGATTTCAGGCTTATCGAGTAGCGCGCAATGAACCAAAGGTGGGTTCCATAAATCGGCACAAATTAAAACCGAGCCTCGCCAATTTTCATCAAGAGAAACGCTGGTGGTAGCCTCTCCCGAATGAAACCACTTACCCTCTTCAAGCCCACCATAGGTTGGTAAATTGACTTTACGATGCACAGCAACCACCGTACCACCGAGCAACCAAGCCATCGCGTTGTAGTATTCTCCCGGAGCGGCCTGTTCAACAAAGCCGACAATCACGGACATCTGCGGTGCAAGTTGCGCAAGCTCTTTAAGCCGAGCATCATCACGCTTCATGGCAACTTCACGCACAGAGGATTGGAGCTGGTATCCGGTCAAGGAGAGTTCAGGAAACAGCAATAGCTGCGACCCTAAGGCCGCAGCTTGCTTTATGTAATCCTGATGAATATTCAGATTGGCATTCACATCGCCTAACTGGGCGTTGATTTGGGCCACACTGACTTGCAGGATAGTCATGGTACTACCCCAAGTTATGCTCAGATAGGAACTGGCTTGCGACTTCTGAGATCGAACGTCGCTCCACATCAACTTGTTGATTCAAAGTCGACATCGTATCGCCATCGATCGCCGCAGAAAGGGCGTTCAATTGCTCGGCAAGCTCTGGGTTCATATCTAACGTTTCTTGGCGAACAACAGGAGTGATCGCGTAATCAGGGAAAAACTGTTTGTCATCCGTTAAAACGGTAAAACCGAATGCTTTGATACGACCATCTGTTGCAAACACGAGCGCAGCATCGACTTCTTTCCCTTTTAGCGCATCATAAGTTAACCCAGTATCCATGCGTTTCACTTGGTCACGTGAAGCTTTGAATTTGTAGGTTTTCTGTAAAGGTCGGAAGCCATCTTTTCGTGCATAGAATTCCGCATTCAAAGCAATGGTCATTGGCGGGTCTTGGCGCATTTGCTCGGCGAAGTCGGATAAGGTAGAGATGCCACGTTGTTTCGCATCGTCACTGCGCATAGCGAGCGCGTAGGTGTTATTCGCTTTTGAAGGGTTAAGCCAAACTAGGCCTTTCTTCGCATCGAGTTCCTTAACGCGTTGATACACTTGCTCTGCTGGGAGCTTGTCTTTGACTTTGTTGTAAATGATCAGTGATGTGCCCGTGTATTCCCAATAAAGATCAATCTGGCCGTTTTCTTGCGCTTTACGCAAAACCGCACTGCCCATGCCCGAACGCTTATCAACGTCGTAGCCTTTTTTGGTTAAATATTGAGACGTGATCTCCGTTAAAAGCTGTTGTTCTGTAAAGTTTTTGCCACCTACGACGATTTCCGCGGATGCGTGAAAACTTGAAAGCAGTACACCAACGGCCAGCAAGCGGCGAGTAATTTGCTTTAACATGTTTGACTCCTGTCTGTGTTCAATTTTTAGGATTGTTATTGTCTAGCTCTAATAGGGTTACAGCCTTTAGGTACAGTGACATAGGAAACGGCTCCTACCACACTGTCGATAGCGATAGCCAACATCGCTGTAGGAATAGCGCCTGCCAGCATCATGATGGGTTCATCCAGATCAATACCGGTAAAAATGAGCTCCCCTAACCCACCGCCACCAATTAAGAAGGCCAGTGGCACGGTGCCCACGTTGACAGCTAACGCCGTGCGGATACTGGCAAAAGTGACGAACAGCGCATTAGGAATTTCAACCTGAAATAACATTTGTAACTCGGTCATACCAATGCCTGACGCCGCTTCTTTTAAATGAGCGGGCACTTCTTTCAGCCCGATGTAGGTGTTTCTGACAATCGGCAACAACGAGGCAATCGTCAGCCCAAATACCGCAGGCACGGTGCCAATGCCAAGAAAGCTCATTGCCAGCGCAAGAATAGCTAAAGTAGGAATCGTGGTCCCCACATTCAAAACCTGCATCGCCGATTCTGCGACTTTCTGAAAACGAGGACGGCTGAGCAATACGCCGACGGGAATAGCGATTAGGATCGCCAATCCACCAGACAGCAGCACCAGTTCAATGTGCTGAACCGTCAAATAAACAATGTCTTCTTGGTAGTAGAGGAAATCATCGATCGTACCCGCGCCTTGTAAATAAATACCCAACGCAAAGACACACGCCAATAAAACGAAATAGTAGGTTTGTTTTAGCTGATTGGTCACGATGCCTCCTTAGCCTGATGCAATGGCTGTGGCTCACTAAGAGAGGTATCGCGCTGATAAGTTGCGCCTAGATAATGAGTAATGCCGCGCTGTGTGACTTCGCCCACTAAGCGGCCATTCTCGTCAACACACGGCATCCAA
>NZ_JADDYG010000244.1:124277-130121 GCF_015163535.1 Vibrio sp. OPT46
ACAATGTCGTGCGTGAACATCTTCGACGCGACTTTACGCAGATCATCCGTGGTTCGGGCGATTGTTTTCAGGCCGACATAATGTTCGCCGCAGTACCCCTTCATATTGATTGCTGTAGCTTTTGGCACATAACCGATAGGCTGGTGTTGGCCATTTACTAATATCACGGCGTCGCGATACCCATACGCGTCAATTTTGGTTAAAGCGTCGGCAAGCGTCTCGTTAGGTTTCACGTGCGCAAAGGTGGTCTGCATGACGGACTCAGCCGTCACTAAGCGTAGACGTTTAAGTGCGCGATCATCTCCGACAAAGTTTTTCACGAAATCATCTTTCGGGTGTGCGAGCAAATCGTCAGGCGTATCGTACTGAACCAGATGACCATCGCGGAAAATCGCAATTCTATCGGCCATTTTGACCGCTTCATCAATGTCATGACTGACAAACATGATGGTCTTGTTGAGCTCTTGCTGCATTTTAAGGAACTCATCCTGGATTACTTCACGGTTGATCGGGTCAATCGCACCAAAAGGTTCATCCATCAGCATGACGGGAGGATCCGCAGCTAGCGCTCGAGCAACTCCAATTCGTTGCTGCTGTCCGCCAGACAACTCATTTGGATAACGATTAAGAAAGACACTAGGATCAAGAGCAACCATCTCCAATAGCTCTTTTGCACGCGTCATGTATCTTGCCTTATCCCACCCTAATAACTTGGGAACCACCGCGATGTTTTCGCCGATCGTCATGTTGGGAAATAAGCCAATTTGCTGAATAACATAGCCGATGTTGCGGCGCAGAGTGACTGTATCCATCCCAGAAGTATCTTCACCGCCAAGATAGATCTTGCCCGATGTCGCGGGAATAATTCGGTTGACCATTTTCAGCGTTGTGGTTTTGCCACAACCGGACGGGCCAAGTAACACACAAATTTCACCACTGGGAACTTCCATCTCAATGTGATCTGCGGCAGTCACCGGGCCATTAGGCGTTTCAAAAATTTTGGTTAGCTTGTCAATTTTGATCATTTGAATGTCCCTATTATTTGTCCTTTATCGAGCAGCGGTTAGGCCCGGTGGCGTTAATCTTTTTTGTAGTCGAATCAATCCGTAATCCGCGATGATAGCCAGAAGGCTGACGGCGATGGCACCAACGATCAGTTGTCGAGGATCACTTTGCGAGATGCCACGGCTGATAAACACGCCCAGCCCACCGGCTCCGATATACGCGGCGATCGCCATAACGCCAATATTCATTACTACTGCCGTTCTCACACCCGCCATAATCACCGGAATCGCCAATGGAATTTCCACCATTTTCAAACGTTGAAAAGGCGTCATCCCGATACCGCGAGCAGCCTCTCTGAGCGATGGTTCTACGTTGTGAATTGCGGTATAAGTGTTGCGAATAATAGGCAGCTGAGAATAAAGCAGTACGGTAATCACGGCGGGCACGTAGCCAATCCCATGACCAATGGTCGATAAGAGAGGAATCATCAAACCAAACAATGCGATTGAAGGAATGGTGATAATGATGGACGCTACGTAAAGCACCACTTTCGCAGCGCGCTCATTTTGTGTGATAAGAATGCCGATAGGTACGCCAGTTAAGATGGCAAGCCCAACAGCCAGAGCAACCAAAGAGATGTGCTCCATGGTAAGCGTACCTAGCAGCGCTAAGTTATCTATGGTGAAATTTAGTAAGTCCAAGTAGGTCTCCCCCAACTGTGATTCGCAACCAAGTTAACAGGAGATTAAATTACGCTACTTTTTATTAACAGTGTTGTAAAATAGCGACACGTAAAGATAGAAATACGAAATATTAAGAAAGGAATGAACTGGCTTTCTCATCACCAAAAACACGCTTGATTGGCGATGAGTAGCACTAGTAAACAATTTGATTATATAGGAACTTAAAAGCCTGTGCTGGCATGAAGAACTGACTACAACGAGCGGTTAAATTGCTCCACGGCCTCTACAACACGGCTAGCGCCATCTTGTATTTCATTCATCACATTGCCTGCTTTTTCAGAGAGCTCTAGCGTATCTAGTGCTTCTTTTTGGCATTTAGCGATCAGCTTAACTGCGTTATCTGTTCGCTGTAGGTTTTCACTGACCATTGTGACAATTTCATCGGTGGTTGCATTGGTTCTTGTAGCAAGCTGTCTGACTTCATCAGCAACAACGGCAAAACCTCTACCATGCTCACCCGCACGAGCCGCTTCTATCGCCGCATTTAACGCCAATAAGTTAGTTTGGTCAGCGATACCACTGATGCTATTTACCAACTCGCTAATACGCGATGAGTGCGCTTTAAGCTCGTCAATCGCGGTGTTCGCTTGCTGCATTTGCTCGGAAAGTATCTGCATCTTTTCTAACGTTGAGCCTATAACCTCTTGCCCTTGCAGGGTTTGTGTTCCAGTTTCTTGGGAGATTTCGTTCGCCAATTGCGCAGCCTGGGCCATTTTCTGTTCCTGCATCACCTGCTGGGTAATATCTGTCGCGAACTTAACGACCTTGTAGAGCTCTCCTCTGTCGTTATGGATAGGGTTATATGAAGCCTCTAACCACACCTCTTCACCATAACGGTTAACTCGTTTGAATCGCTCTGATGAAAATTGCCCTTTTGCTAAACGTTGCCAAAACTCACGGTAAGCTTGAGAGCTCGACTCTTCCTGATCACAAAACATGCGATGATGCTTCCCTAGAATCTGATCAAGCGTATAACCCATTGTGTTTAGGAAATTATCGTTGGCTTTTAAAACATGGCCATCTAATGTGAACTCAATCACCGCCATAGAACGACTTAATGCATTTAGCATGTCCTCTTGCTCACGGGATGATTTGATCGTTCGCGTAAGTTCAGAAGCAAAAACAAAAAAGCTTTCTACTTCTCTGCGCTCATTTAAAACAGGCTGGATAATCGTTCTTAACCAGGCTTCCTCACCATTACCTTTCCGTACTTGCAATGCCCCATTCCAGAACACTTTATCTTGGACGGCTTTCTTCATTCGATGAAAGTGGTCTGTATTGCGCGAATTTGACGGTACCAATTCAGTAATTGATTTCGTTAAGATCTCATCATCATGTAAGAAAAGTTCTTGCTGTAGTTTGGTATTTGCAGAAGTAATGAGGCCTTTACTATCCAATGTTAAGCGGATCATCTCTTCATCTAAACTGGTTTGGATTTGCTGCAGGATTTGCAACTCCTGCTTTAATCGTTGATTTTCTTGTTGAAGCGACTTATTAAAAAACATGACTTTCTCTCATTTGACCGACCTTCGGATTAGTCAAAGGTTTATTATTTGTATACCGAATAAACTGCAAGCGGCAAAATCGTTTGGTTGCATATTCAAACGCGATTTCTATTTCTTATCAAAGGACCCCGCTGGGAATACGGCGATTTTTTCTCCAGTGTAACCTAAGCGCAGTATACTGAAATTTCTTCAGCACCCAAGTTGTTTATATATTTATCAATATTAAAGCTCTTTATCGCCAATTTGAGGTTTGTATTTGTGGATATACTTATTATATGGAGAAGTGGTGTGTTCAGATCAATAAGCCTTTTCATTTAAAAAAAGGGCCTTGACTTAGTTCCAATAATTTTCGCCGTTTTACCGCTTTTCCACCCGACTTTTGAGCGATTACCCACTCCTTATTCGCTTGTATTTCTATTAATAGCGCACGGAGGAACCAGCAACAAGCGCATCGATTTGCCCAGTATCAATACGTTGTGGTATCCGCTCATTCAGTTTGCCGTGAAGGTGATGAATCACCACCTCACCAGTCGACTCGTCACGATCAGAAATGAGGCAATGAGGTAATGAGGTAATGAGGTAATGAGGTAATGAGGTAATGAGGTAATAACGCATGACACCAGAGATTACATTATGTGTCCAACATTGTGCCCACTCCTAAGTTTCATAACTTCCTTCCCTCGGACGCTTCTATCTCTCACCACAGCAACTATGCTTTAAACGACATGTATTCAATTGTCTAGCTTCAACATATGAAGGTTAAGTGAACATAAACAAGCGAAGGAAACAGGGCCATGGAAGTCGATAAAAATGATAAGTTAACAAAAAAATTACAGATAGTGATTCATTGGTCTGTAAGAGTATTGTCGATAGTTATGTTGTTTGTAATCGTCATGGGTGTGATAGATGTTGCATGGACGATATATCAAAAACTTATCACGCCACCTAAACTCATTCTGACGATTTCAGATATGCTAGCCACTTTTGGTGCTTTTATGGCCGTTTTAATTGCTATTGAAATTTTCATCAATATAACTATTTACCTGAGAGAAAATGTTATTCATGTAAAAATCGTCATGGCCACCGCGCTGATGGCAATCTCCCGAAAGGTCATTATTATAGACTTTGAAACCTTGTCTCCAATGTACCTGATTGGAATTGCGGCTGTAGTTCTTAGTATGAGTCTTGGTTACTGGCTGATCCATAAACTGCCCAATAAGAGCCATACTGAATAAACTTCTCAGCCTCCCAAATTTTCAGATACTCTCAAGGCATGAAAAAGTCTTGTCTTAGCACGTTGGAAGCTAATAAATTCCTCCATGCTAGGCTCTATATACTGCGAGACTACAAGAGTATAGAGTAGTGCCTAGGCGGAGAAATTATCGATATTGTTTTCTAGCAGCTAATCTTTGAGTATTGGCACAGCTCAATGGGGGCAAGTGTTGCTCCAGTTCCCCCATCTGATATATACCCTCAACATCTATGCATTTTACTTTCAACTTTTCCGTGGTCCTCTTAAACAAGGTCGTCACGAGTAGCCTGAAGGATTACATCCGGCTAGAAGTAACAGCCAGAAAAGTGATTGTCAGGTGGTCGGTCATCTCGCCGTAAAATTAGCTCTTAACGTATACCTTCAGCTCAGTTTGCGAAAAAGCCTTAAAGGTCAAAGTAACTTTCAATCCCATTCAGAGTGTTGGTCGTGGCCACAGCGGCTAATATCAACCCCATGATCCGACTTACAGCACTAGCTCCTGTATTCCCAATAATCCTGTGTATGCCGCTGGCCATTAATAGCAAGATATAAACAACCAATAGTACCAGCAGCATCATAGCCACGGTCTGGACTTGCTCCCAAATATTAAACCGCACGTTCTCTGTGAGTAAAACGGCGGCTAATATTGCGCCAGGGCTAGCAATTGATGGAATGGCTAGAGGAAAAACTGCTGTATCATGATGACTATTGAGCGTTCTGATTTCTTCTGCTGGTTTACTCTCACCAAATATCATAGTCAAAGCAAACAAGAACAATACGATACCGCCCGAGATTTGAAACGCAGACAAGGGAATACGCATTGCTGTAAGTATGATTTCACCAGCAACAACAAAAAACAGTAGGATAGCAGCGGAGAATAGAGTCGCAAACAGAGCGACCTTACGCTTTGCCACTTCTTCATAGCTTTTTGTGGCTGCGATAAAAACGGGCACAGTACCTATGGGATCGATGACAGCAAAGAAAAAGATAAAAGTTGCCACAAAGTCAATCATGCTACTTCTCCAGTACCAATTTAGCTTTAAGGATAGAAGATCAGCTTGAAGTAGCAGAGAAAATGTTTGACGCTAACATAGCGAGAGCTCATTCAGAAAAACAAAAATGGTGCGTTATTTACAATACAGAACTTACTTCTATCCTATCGATAACTATTAATATCTCAAAGGTAATGACTACCATACCTAACGGTAGTCGCCATCGCTTTAGACTTCTCAGAGAACATCAAAAAAACAAGTGAACGAGAAGAATATCGACGTCATAAGATAGTGAGGCTTTAGTGTTTATACCAGTGCTCTTTTGACTCCATTTGAGCTTTTACTTC
>NZ_JADDYG010000244.1:130131-135025 GCF_015163535.1 Vibrio sp. OPT46
ACAAGTGAACGAGAAGAATATCGACGTCATAAGATAGTGAGGCTTTAGTGTTTATACCAGTGCTCTTTTGACTCCATTTGAGCTTTTACTTCTGCACTATATTCAGCGGTAGGTCGCGCCAATAACCTTGGAATGCCGATAGGTTCTCCGGACTCTAAACAGTAGCCATACTCCCCTGCGCGCAAGCGAGCCAACGATTGTTGAATCTTAGGTAACAGCTTTTGCTCTCTGTCTATGATTCTTAACGCGATTGCAGATTGCTCCTCACTGGACGCCCTATCGCTTTCGTCACTGAATTCCATTGGCGCAATCATCTCTTCTTTCGCACGTTCAATATGCGCTAACGTCGATTCATAAAGCTCAAATAATCGGTTTTCAAAAAACGCGAGCTGAGCTTCATTCATATAATCCGCCTCGGGCGCTGCAAGAATTTCTTCTTCTGTCATGACATGCTTTTTCTCTTCGTTCATAGAACCTCCACACCGAGATAAGAGTTCGCTCTCTAAATTCCGTACATCTGAATCTGTATAACTTAACGACGAATGAATGCGCCAATAAGGTGCAGTACTCGACACAGTCACAAACTGCTTGATGCCAGAGTTAAGATCACCGACTATATTAATTGTTATATTATAACATTACACTATAAAGAGCATGAGCATGAACACCCAGAAACTCCCTGTTACGGTTTTGTCCGGCTTTCTAGGCGCAGGAAAAACAACCGTTTTAAGTCATATTCTTAACAATAGACAAGGCAGAAAAGTGGCGGTCATCGTCAACGACATGAGCGAAGTCAACATCGACGCAGCGACCGTTCAGAATGAAGTTTCTCTCAACCACAGTGAAGAAAAGTTGGTTGAAATGAGTAACGGCTGCATCTGTTGTACCCTGCGTGAGGATCTACTTGAAGAAGTTACTAAACTCGCGCAAGAAGGCAGATTCGATTACTTAGTTATCGAGTCCACTGGCATCGCCGAGCCACTCCCCGTTGCAGAGACTTTTACTTTTGCCGATGAAAACGGGCTCTCACTTTCAGACGTTGCACGTTTAGACACCATGGTTACAGTAGTTGATGCGATTAACTTTCTGCGTGATTACGATGAAGCTAAGTTCTTAACAGAGACAGCCGAATCCTTAGGTGAAGACGATGAACGCAGCGTCGCCGACTTGCTCGTTGATCAAGTAGAGTTCGCTGACGTTATCTTGATAAGTAAAACCGACCTCGCTGAGAAATCAGAAATCGAAAGGCTTCTTGCTATTCTTAAAACTCTCAATACATCGGCCACTATTCTTCCTATCTCGAATGGTGAAGTAGAACTTGATGCGGTACTCGACACACAAAGCTTCAGTTTTGAAAAGGCACAACAAGCCCCAGGTTGGTTGAAGGAAATGCGAGGCGAGCACATACCTGAAACCGAAGAATACGGCATTTCCAGCTTTGCCTATCATGCGAGACGCCCTTTCCATCCAGAGAAGTTTTACGACTTCCTCCACAATGCGAAAGATTACGGCAAACTGATTCGTTCCAAAGGTTACTTTTGGCTAGCAACCAGACCAGAGTTTGTCGGCCAATGGAGCCAAGCGGGAGGCATCGCACGTTATGGTGTTGCGGGTATGTTTTGGAAAGCGATTCCGAAGGAGGAGTGGCCGACGGATCAAGATTACCTAGATGCTATAAACGACATTTGGCAAGAACCATACGGCGATATGCGACAAGAATTGGTGTTTATTGGTCAGGGATTAGAGCAAGAGAAATTGATTGCTCGTCTTAACGAATGCTTGTTAACAGAAGATGAGATGGAGCAAGGGCTCGACTATTGGTTATCTCTGGAAGACCCTTTCCCTGAATGGGAACAGTAAACGACTGAGATACAAAAAAGCCTCCCACCATTCGGGAGGCTTTTTAGTTACACTGAGCCAATTTTGTTATATAGAACCAACGCAGCAAGTCCGTCTTGGAACAAGCTGAGATTCAAGCATGCAGCGAGGGAATCCTCACCAGCGCATTCAAACCGTCTTCTTCTGGCTCAACTTAGCTATTTTCTTTGGCCAAGGATCTTCAAATGTTGCCCCTTGTTGCCATTGCTCCAATTCCCCTTCCGTTAAAAAGCAGTTTTCCAGCGCATCAATAAACGCATCGACTTCGTTTTCCTGCCCAATCACCGTTAAGCGACAACGACGATCACCAAAGCGGCTTTCAACACTGTCTATCTTATCTTGCAGGATTTGACGATGTTCCTCAGTGAAGTTTTGCGATTCGTCATTGATTACCGAAGCGCGCCAAAAGCCTGTAATTTCAAGCCCCACATTGCCGCTTGCTTGGCTCCAAAGCAGTGAAACATCGTCTCGAGTTGGAAACCAAAAGAACCCTTTACTGCGGAACACACCTTTAGTTAAATACTGGTGGCAGGTATTCCACAAACGCGCAGGATGAAAAGGTCGATCATCTTTGATCACTTTCGCGACAAGGCTTTGTTCGTCTTTATCAGAGAGATTCAACGGCTCATTCACCGTCTCACGAAGTTCTGCGATTAACTGCTCAACAAGGAAGAAATTGTAGTCTTGCTCACCTTTCAACATGCGGATATCCAAGTTTCCCCACGACGTTTTGATTATCTCGGTGTAAACGTTAAGCGGGTGAATCGCCTGCGCGATGTTGCGAACGGTATTGTCGTCCACTTTGTCCGTCTTGGTGAGCATGATACGGTTTGAGAACATGATTTGCTCTACCAACAAGTTTTCAACGCCGCGAACACCCTGCTGCACGTTCTCCTGCCACTTAGGGATTAAGGCAGAACCTTGTCGATAGTCATCTCGCAACCAAGTCGCATCCACCAACGTAATTACGTCTTTGAGTGCGAATTGTGCGTTACTTTTGAAGTACTCGACCAAAGGTAAAGGATGACTACTGCCCGACGTTTCAATCACAACCCATTCTGGCGATTTTTCTGCGCAGAGCTTTTTAAGAGCTTTATCGAGCTGCTTTACACCACTCAGGCTGCTGATGCTGTCTCCACTGATCGTAACAAAGTTGCCCCGCTCTTCACTCACCGCATCGGTATTTAAGATAAGCACGCCATCGACGTCTAACTCACTCATGTCATTAACAATAACGGACAGATCAATACCAGAAGAATCGGCTTGTTGAAGAATGTTGCGTAAAAACGTAGTTTTCCCGGACCCGAGAAACCCATGCAAAATGGTGACTGGAATTGATGGCATACTTTTGACCTACAAAATCTGGATGAACGCATGTTATAACATAACAACTTAGTGAGTTATAGAAGGAATCCAATTGCTGTCTTAGACGCAAAACTTAAGAATCGGTAAAGATCACAGGGGCTGATTTCTCAGAACTCTCCTTCGTTTCTCATCACGTTTCATCACCAGCAAAGGTCTGACTATTGATAAAAATAATAAGTGGTTACAAAACGACCATTGCTTTGTTTATAAAATTGGAGAAAGATGACAATACAGCGATTTATAGGAGGTGGTGTTATGACTTTAGTTCTTACCGTTCTTATTTTCCTAAGTTGTATTGCGATGCTCGCAATTGGTGTGATGTTTTCACGTAGGCCGATCAAAGGCGGAGATTGTTGCAAAGCGTCCGATGTTGCGGATGTGGACGCACGTAAAAGAAAAAATCGCAGTCATTATTCTTCTAGGAACACATATTGAGACTCACCTATTGCTCCAACCTCATAACACAAAATAGCATAACTGAGCCCTAACAAATTGTCGGGACTCAGTTTTTCGTTTCTACTAGATAATCAAACTCTGATACTCGCGCCAAAAATGAAGGTTTCTGGATGTTAGGAAGCGACTTCGCGATAGGTAAGTCGGCTTTCATTGCATCAACCGGACGATTACGAACTAAAACTTCAAAATGTAAATGTGGTCCGGTTGAACGACCAGTATTCCCAGAGAGGGCTATTTTTTGCCCACGCTTTATAACTTGACCTTTTTTAACCAAGATTTTATTCAAGTGTAGGTAACGAGTTTTGTACACACTGTTATGTTCAATCACTAAATAATTACCGGCATAAGGGTGCTTGCGGACCGCAATTACTTTTCCATCCCCAGTAGAATAAACTGGCGCACCGATTGGTGTCGCGAAATCCGTTCCGTTATGCGGGGTGACTCTTCCCGTCACTGGGTGTTTACGCTTAGGGTTAAACCCAGAGGTGATTCGGCGGTATGCCCTATCGACAGGATAACGGTTAAACGCTCGCTCCAAACTGTTACCAGCTCTATCATAGAACCGTCCATCCTCGGCTAGAAATGCAGCGACTTCGCCCCTCGCTAAGTTAAAAGAAATAGCCTTAATCTCACTATTGCCAGTTTTGTGTTCACCTAAATATTGCTGTTTCACTAATATATCGAAACGGTCACCGGCTCTAAGAGATCGCGCAAAATCAATCTTATCTTTCATCACCTGCGTAATATTTGCGACGTGGCCTGATGCCAATCCTACTCGATGTGCCGAGACTGAAAAACTCCCTTTGATTTCTCCCGAAAATAAGGTTTCACGCCATTCCCCTGAAATTTCCTGAAATTCGTAAGAGAAGGAGCCATCGTTTTCTCTAGTGTAGATAGCCTTCTCTACAAGGCTCATATGATAAATTAGTCGACTCAATTGCCCCATGTCATCCATCACTAATTCAAGCTCTTCTCCGGGCTTAATCATATCTAGCTGGAGGTGATCAAGATCAACTGAGAGAATTTGCTGCAAAATACCGTAAGGGAGACCCAATTGAGCGAAGATACCACTGAGCGTATCTCCCACTTTAACTATGTAGTGTATTTGTTTAGGTTTAGGCAACGGAGTCAAACTGACATCTGAGGGAACCACTATCTTTGATGATGGAGGTGGTGACGAATCACTGCTTTGATT